>NZ_JAZHLJ010000034.1:0-42089 GCF_036549495.1 Aurantimonas sp. C2-5-R2 | reverse complement strand
GTCTCGATCGATGCGCCCATCATCCATGACCTCCGAATCATGGTCGCCCATGGATTCAGAACTCGTCGAAAGACGCAACTGTAATGCTAGGAGCCGTCGGCGAGAGACTGCGCCTTGTCGATCATGTCCTGGCCGCCTTCGACCTCGGACGCGAACTTCTCATAGAGCGGCTTGGAGGCGTCGATGAAGGCCTGGCGGTCGGCCTCGTTGACCTCCATGCCGCCGTCCTTCAGCTTCTGGAGAAGTTCACCGTCGGCACTGGCGCCCTGTTCACGCGCCCATGTGGCGACCTCCTGGGCGGTCTCGGCGAGGACGGTTTGAATTTCGGGATCGAGCTTTTCGAACGTCGCGATCCCGACCGTCGGGTAGGCCGGCGAATAGACGTGCCCGGACATCGACAGAAATTTCTGCACCTCGTCGAGCTTGCCCGCGGCGATGTTGGTCAGCGGGTTCTCCTGACCGTCGATGACGCCGGTCTGCAGCGCGACGAAGACTTCGGAGAACGACATCGGCGTCGGGTTGGCGCCATAGGCCTGGAACATCGCCACCCGCCAGGACGAGTTCGGCGTGCGGATCTTCAATCCTTCCAGATCGGCCGGCGTGTTGATCGGTCGCTCGTTGTTGGTGATCTGGCGGAAGCCGTTTTCCCAGATCGCCAGCGGGCGATAGCCTTGTGCCTCGGCGGCTGGCACCAGCACGTCCTTGAACAAGGTCTCGTCGATCCGCGCCAGGTGGTCGCGATCCTTGACCATGAAGGGCAGGTCGAAAATCGCGTACTCCGGCGCGATCTCCGGCATCGTCGAGGATGGCAGCGTCAGGTGCATGGTGCCGAGCTTGATCTTCTGCAGCATGTCCTTGTCCTTGCCGAGCTGCGAGGAGTCGAACACCTTGACCACGGCCTTGTCGCCGAGCTTTTCGTTGGCGCGCTTGGCGAATTCGCTGGCGGTCCGCTCCTGCAGCGAGCCGTTCGCGGCGCTGATGCCGAAAATGATCTCTTCCTGGGCCTCAGCGGCGGCACCGGCGGTCAAAAGGACTGCGCCCGCGAGAAGCGCCTTCAAAGTTGTGTGCATCATTTTCTTCCTCCCATCTGCGTTGAAAAATCTGTCGTTGGTCTGGTCGTCTGGTGTGCGGCCTTTTTCGGCCGTTCTTCGGCGTGGATTTGGGCCGTGCGCTTCAGGCGGCGGCCGAGGATTCGAGGCCTTGGCGAAAAAGCGTGGCCAAGCTCTGGTCCGGAGGCGGTGTATTCCCGTCCGCCTCATTCTTGCGGGCCGCGAGCATCAACCCGAGTTCGATGGCTTTTCGGCCGGCGCCGGCATTGGCGATGCCCTGGCCGGCGATGTCGTAGGCGGTTCCATGCGCCGGCGTGACGATCGAGAACGGGTAGCCGGCGATCAGCGTCACGCCCCGATCGAAGCCGATGAGCTTCATCGCGATCTGCCCCTGGTCGTGATACATCGTCAGTACCGCGTCGAACTCACCCTTCAGGGCCCGCACGAAGACGGTGTCGGAGGGGATTGGTCCCGTCACGGCCATCTGGTGGGACAGAGCCCGTTCGACGGCCGGCAGGATGATCGCGTCGTCCTCGGTGCCGAAATTGCCGCCGTCGCCGGCATGGGGATTGAGCGCCGCGACGCCGATCCGTGGTCGCGCGAATCCCGCCCCTTGCATGGTCTCGACGGTCAGGCGCAGGCTCTCGAAGACGCGCTCTTCGCTGAGCGCGCCGGCAACCTCGGATAGCGGGATATGCGAGGTGCAGCGGGCGTTCCAGACTTCGTCGAGAACGTTGAACTCGCTGCCATTGCGGGTTGCGTGAATGGTGCGGTTCACGAAGCCGATCTCGTCGACGTAATCGGATTCGGCCTGCCGCATGGCGTGCTTGTTGAACGGCGTGAAGAACACTGCGTCGGCATGGCCGCCATTGGCCGCTAGCAGGGCACAGCGGAAATTGGCCAGCGCTGAGCGACCGCCATCAGCGCTGGCGGTGCCGAGTTCGATGGTGGCGGGATCGCAGTTGCCAAGATCGACGAAACATGAGTGCTCGGGCCGCCGCGGACCCAACGCATCGAGCGAAACGGTCGGCAGATCAATGGCGACGTCGGCGTGTTTCGCTCCCATGTCCAGAACGCGGCGATCGCCGATGACCAGCATGACCGCCTGGGAAGCGATGTCGGCGGCGAGCAGCCGGGCAGCGAGTTCCGGGCTGATGCCCGCGGGGTCACCGATCGCAAAGGCGATCACCAGATCGTTCCGCATTCGGCCTCCCGCCGGTTCTGGATATTGCATTTTGCATACAATATTTCTTTTGACGTGCGCAAGCGGTTTTTTTGCTATGAAGGCGCGTTGCCTCTTGCTGGAGCCCGCCGTGACTGAACTGCCGGTCGAAGACGATATCGCCTATCCGGACGCACCCGTGATCCAGAGGCAGACGCTGCACGAGCAGGTCGCGGGCCGAATCCGTGACCTCATCATCGAGGGGCATCTGAAACCGGGCGCTCGGATCAACGAGGCCGCGCTTGTCGATTCGCTCGGCGTTTCCCGCACGCCGCTCCGCGAGGCGCTCCGCACGCTCGCCGGCGAAGGTCTGATCGACATTCGGCCGGCGCGGGGCAGCATCGTGCGGCGGCTGACGCCCGAGGACGTGTTCTCGATGCTGGAGGTGTTGGCGGAACTGGAAAAGCTTGCCGGCCAGCTGGCATGCAAGCGCGCCAGCGACGAGGACCTTGCCGAACTCCTCGCGATTCACGACGCGATGATGGGCTATTACGCCAAACGCGACCGGCTGACTTACTATAAGGCCAATCAGGAGATACACGCGCGGATCGCGCGGCTGTCGCGCAACAACATGCTGATCGACGTACAGGCAAACATCCAGGCGCGACTGAAGCGCATCCGCTTCCTCGGCAATCAGGGACCCGAGGCCTGGGCGAACGCCGTGGCCGAGCACGAGGAGATGGCCGAGGCGCTCCGTGTTCGGGATGGCGCGCGCCTCGGCGAAGTCCTCGCCAAGCATCTGATGAACACTTGGGACCGGGTCAAGGACGTCGTCTGAACGGCGCGCCCGCCGCAATTGAAGCGGGCGCGCAACGGTGGACGGCAGCCGGCTACTCGGCGGCTTCCTGATAGTCCTCGACCGGTGGGCAGGAACAGACGAGGTGGCGGTCGCCATAGACGTTGTCGACGCGGTTGACCGGCGCCCAGTATTTGTCGACCCGGAACGCCCCCGGCGGATAACACGCCTGTTCACGGGTGTAGGGCCGGTCCCATTCGCCGACGAGATCCTCCACCGTATGCGGCGCGTTCTTCAGTGGATTGTTCTGCGGATCGATGCGGCCTTCCTCGATGTCGCGCGCCTCCTCGCGGATCGCCAGCATGGCGTCGCAGAAGCGGTCGAGCTCGGCCTTGGTTTCTGATTCCGTCGGCTCGATCATCAAGGTTCCGGCCACCGGCCAGCTCATCGTCGGGGCGTGGAAGCCGCAGTCGATCAGCCGCTTGGCCACATCGTCGACGCTGACGCCGGCGGACTCCTGCAGGATGCGTGTGTCGACGATACATTCATGCGCCACCCGGCCGTTCTTGGCCTTGTAGAGCACCGGATAGGCGTCCTCGAGCCGCTTGGCGACGTAGTTGGCGCTGAGGATCGCAACCTTGGTCGCCTGGGTGAGGCCCGCGCCGCCCATCATCAGGCAGTAGCTCCACGAGATCGGCAGGATCGAGGGCGAGCCGAACGGTGCGGCGGAGACCGGCCCCTCGCTTCCGCCCGTCGTTGGATGGCCCGGCAGATACGGCGCCAGATGCGCCTTGACCCCGATTGGCCCCATACCCGGACCGCCGCCGCCATGGGGGATGCAGAAGGTCTTGTGAAGGTTCAGATGGCTGACATCGGCGCCGAAGTCGCCCGGCCGCGCGAGGCCGACGAGGGCGTTCATGTTGGCCCCGTCGAGATAGACTTGGCCGCCATGCTCGTGGACGATGGCGCAGAGTTCGGCGACGCTTTCCTCGAACACCCCGTGCGTCGAGGGATAGGTGATCATGCAGGCGGCGAGATTGGCCGCATGGGCCTCGGCCTTGGCGCGGAAATCGTCGACATCGATGTCGCCGTTCTCGTCCGACTTCACCACCACCACCTTCATTCCCGCCATCTGCGCCGAAGCCGGGTTGGTGCCGTGCGCCGAGGTCGGAATCAGGCAGATGTCGCGGTGATCATCGCCATTCGCCTGGTGGTAGGCGCGGATGGTAAGGAGACCCGCATATTCGCCCTGCGCGCCGGAGTTCGGCTGCATGGAAACGGCGTCGTAGCCGGTGATCTGGCACAGCTTGTCAGACAGATCTTCGATCAATGCCTTGTAGCCGAGCGCCTGATCCTGCGGCACGAAGGGATGCAGTTCGGCATATTCCGGCCAGGTGATCGGCAGCATCTCGGCCGTGGCGTTCAGCTTCATGGTGCAGGAGCCGAGCGGGATCATCGACCGATCTAGGGCGAGATCGCGGTCCGACAGCCGGCGGATGTAACGGGTCATCTCGCTTTCGGCGCGGTTCATGTGGAAGACCGGATGGGTCAGGTAATCCGTGCTGCGCCGCAGCGGTTCCGGCAGCCGGTTATCGCGGTCGAAATCGTCGACCGTGAATTCCCCGCCGAAGGCCCGCCAGACGGCTTCGATCACGGTCGGGCGCGTCCGCTCGTCGATGCTGATGCCGATCCGGTCGGTGCCGACCTTGCGCAGATTGACCCCCTCGGCGAGCGCGGATTTCAGGATCGCGCCCTGCAGCCGCCCGACCTCGATCGTCATGGTGTCGAAAAACGCCTCCGGCTCGACCGTATAGCCGAGTTTTTCCAGCCCCTTGGCCAGCAGCACCGCGCGCTGGTGCACCCGCTGGGCGATGGCCTTGAGGCCCTCCGGCCCGTGGAACACCGCGTACATCGCCGCCATCACGGCGAGCAGCACCTGCGCGGTGCAGATGTTCGACGTCGCCTTTTCGCGGCGAATGTGCTGCTCGCGGGTCTGCAGTGCCAGACGGTAGGCGCGGTTGCCGCGCGTATCCACCGAAACGCCGACGAGCCGGCCGGGCATCGCGCGCTTGTGCGCGTCCTTCACCGCCATATAGGCGGCGTGCGGGCCGCCATAGCCCATCGGCACGCCAAAGCGTTGGGTCGAGCCGACGGCGATGTCGGCGTTCATCTCGCCGGGCGTCTTCAAGAGCGCCAACGATAACAGGTCGGCGGCCATCACCGCGATGGCATTCTCGCCATGCAGCGCCGCGATCACTTCGGTGAAGTCGCGCACATGGCCGTAGGTGCCGGGATATTGGAAGATCGCGCCGAACACCGTATCCGGCTTCAGATCCTGGAAGGGATCGCCGATTTCGACCGTCCAGCCGAGCGGCTCGGCCCGGGTGCGGATCACCGCGATCGTCTGGGCGTGGCAGTTCTCGTCGACGAAGAAGACGGTGCGTTTCGATTTCGACAGCCGGTGCGCCATCGCCATCGCCTCGGCCGCCGCGGTCGCTTCATCGAGGAGCGAGGCGTTGGCGACGTCGAGCCCGGTGAGGTCCGACACCATGGTCTGGAAGTTCAGCAGTGCTTCCAGCCGGCCCTGGCTGATCTCCGGCTGATAAGGCGTATAGGCCGTGTACCAGGCGGGATTTTCCAGGATGTTGCGCTGGATGACCGGCGGCGTGATGGTGCCGTAATAACCTTGGCCCAGCAGTGAAACGAGGTTCTGATTGCGATTGGCGGTCTCGCGCAGCGCGTCCAGCGCCTGGCGCTCGGTCATGGCCGGACCCCATTCGAGCGGCTTTTCCTGCCGGATCGCGGCGGGGACCGTCGCGTCGATAAACGCGTCGAGACTGTCGGCGCCGAGCAGCGCCAGCATCGCCTCCATCTCGGTCGGGGAGGGGCCGATGTGACGCCGGTTGGCGAAATCGTAGGGCTCGTAGTCGGTGAAGTCGAAGCTCATGCGTGACGCCTTATCCGACCAACGCCTTGTAGGCGTCCTCATCCATCAGGGCATCGGCCGCCGACGCATCCTTGAGCTTCATCTTGAAGAACCAGCCGGCATCCATCGGGTCGTTGTTGACGACGGACGGATCGTCGGCGATCGCCGGGTTCACCTCGGTGATCTCGCCGTCGAGCGGAGCATAGATTTCCGACGCGGCCTTGACCGATTCCACCACGGCGACGTCGTCGCCCTTGGCAAAGCTCGCGCCGACATCCGGCAATTCGACGAAGACGAGGTCGCCGAGCTGGATCGAGGCGTGGGTGGTGATTCCGACCGTGGCGATATCGCCATCGAGCCGCAGCCACTCATGGTCTTCGGTGAATTTGAGCATTCGGCTGTCCTTTAACGTTTGAAGTTGGCGGCGACGAACGGAAGCGGCGTGACGATGACGGGAATGCGCTTGCCTCGCACGTCCGCGAAGAGCCGGGTGCCGGCCGTCGCCAGTTTGGAGGGGACATAACCCATGGCGACGGGACCATCCACGCTGGGACCGAAACCGCCGGAGGTCACCGCGCCGACCGGAGAACCGGCCTGTTCGTCGGAAAACAGCGCCGCGCCGCCACGAACCGGGGTTCGCGTCTCGGGGCGCAGACCGACGCGGCGACGCGAGGTGCCCTCGGCCAACTCCGCCAGGATTGTTGCCGCGCCCGGAAAGCCGCCGGCGCGCTCGCCGCCGGTGCGACGCGTCTTCTGGATCGCCCATTGGAGCGCGGCTTCCACCGGCGTCGTGGTCGTGTCGATATCGTTGCCATAGAGGCAGAGGCCGGCCTCCAGCCGCAGGGAATCGCGGGCGCCGAGGCCGATCGGCTCCACCGCCTCATGGGCGAGCAGCGCGGTCGCGACGGCCGCGGCCTTCTCCGCCGGGATGGAGATTTCGAAGCCGTCCTCACCGGTGTAGCCGGAACGCGAAACGATGCATTGCGCACCGCAGAGCTCAACGGACCTGATATCCATGAAGCGCATTGCGGTGACATCGCCGGACAGCGTGCTCAACGCGGCTTCGGCCTTCGGCCCTTGCAGCGCGATAAGGGCGCGATCGGTTAGCGGCGTGATCTCGCAGCGGTCCGACAGGGCGGCGCTGAGATGGGCGATGTCCTCGGCCTTGCAGGCCGCGTTGACGACCAGGAACAAATGGTCGCCGCGATGGGCAACCATCAGATCGTCGAGAATGCCGCCGGCCGGGTTGGTGAACAGCGCATAGCGCTGCCGCCCTTCCTTCAGGCCGGCGATGTTCACCGGCACCAGCGTTTCCAGCGCCAGCGCGGCATCGCGCATGTCGCCCGATCGCGGCCTGATCGTCACCTGCCCCATATGCGAGACGTCGAACAGCCCGGCGGCGGCGCGCGTATGCAGGTGCTCCTTCATCACGCCGGCCGGATATTGCACCGGCATCTCGTAGCCCGCGAACGGCACCATCCGGGCGCCGAGCGACATGTGGAGGTCGAACAGCGGCGTTTTCAACAATTGTGCCGTTTCACTCAAACGCCTTGCCTCCGGCCCTGGAATCCGATGCCACTATAGCCAGGTTCGCCGCCGCGTCGCTACCCGTTTCCTGGCCTCTTGGCGGAGCCGCCCAACCGACAATGCTTCGGCCCACCGCACCTTGTCGGACGTCGTCGATGCGAGGTGGGCGAGGGAGATTCATCGCGTGCGAACCGGACCGGGAGGGTGTATCGCGGGCATTATCGGTCTTCAACACGGCGTGAGATGCCGCGTGATCGCGTCTTTTCCCTTTGCGTATGGGCTGTGGCGCGCAATGTTGGCGCCAAAGGACATGGCGTCGCTCGCAAATCGGTGGCCGGCGAAGGGTCTATCGTGTGCGTTTGGCAGACGGCCGCGAAAGAGGAGACGGAATGGACACGGACGGCGGCGCAGGTTGGACCTCCACACTCAAGCGCTACCTTCCTCTCGCGATCATCGCGGCCGGACTGCTGCTTGCCTATAGCCTCGATCTGCACGGCTACCTGTCGCTCGAGTCCTTCCTCGCCAGCCGTGATCTGCTCGGCCGCTTCGTCTCGGAAAATACGGCCGTTGCCTCGGTCGGATATGTCGTCGGCTACGCCGTTCTTGTTGCTTTCGCCTTTCCCGCGGCGGCGATCTTCACCGTCGCAAGCGGCTTCCTGTTCGGGTGGTTTCTTGGCGGGATCCTCACCATCATCGGCGCCACGATCGGCGCGACGCTCATCTTCGTGGCCGCGCGTTACGCCTTCGGGGATCTGCTGCGCAAGCGCGCCGGCGGTGCCATTGCGCGCTTCGCCGACGGTTTTCGCGACGACGCCTTCGCCTATCTCCTCGTTCTGCGGCTGACGCCGGTCATGCCTTTCGTCGCTGTCAACGTGGCGCCGGCCTTCTTCGACGTCCCACTCAGAACCTATGTCATGGCGACGTTGATCGGCATCATTCCAGGCTCGATGGTCTATGCCTTCCTCGGCAGCGGCATCAATCAGGCGCTCGTCAATGTCGGCGAGGGGGATGTCGAGCTCGCCGATCTCTTGACGACGGAGATGACCATCGCCTTGCTCGGGCTCGCCGCCTTCGCGATCCTCGGTCTGGTCCTGAAGAAGATCTATTTTCGTGGACGGCGCCCCGTCGCCGCCGAAACGAAGCCACGCGGAGGCTGAGATGGCCGAGATCCTGACACCCGACATCTGCGTCATTGGAGGCGGGTCGGGCGGCCTGACCACGGCAGCGGCCGCTGCCGCATTCGGGGTGCCGGTCGTTCTCGTCGAACGCGGCCTGATGGGCGGCGACTGCCTCAACTTCGGCTGCGTTCCCTCAAAGGCGCTACTCGCCGCCGGCAAACACGCCGCCGCGATCCGCGCCGCGCCGCTGTTCGGCGTATCGGCCGGCGAGCCGACGGTCGATTTCTCTGCCGTCAAGGCGCATGTCGACGGGGTGATCGGGGCGATCGCACCCAATGATACAGTCGAGCGCTTCGAGGGTCTCGGCGTCCGGGTAATCAAGGCCGACGCGCAATTCATCGATCCGAATACCGTCAATGCCGGCGGACAGTTGATCCGCGCCCGGCGCTTCGTCGTTGCCGCCGGCTCCTCGCCGCTGGTTCCGCCCATCGACGGGTTGGCCGAGACGCCGCATCTCACCAACGAGACGATTTTCTCTCTCACCGAGCGGCCGAACCATCTCCTGGTGATCGGGGGGGGGCCGATCGGCATGGAAATGGCGCAGGCCCATCGCCGGCTCGGCGCCAAGGTTACCGTAGTGGAAGGCGAGACGGCGCTTGGAAACGACGATCCGGAACTTGCGGCCGTCGTCCTTCGCCGTCTCCGCGCGGAGGGCGTCGTCATCGAGGAACACACCAAAGTAGTCGGCGTTGATGGAGGCGGAAGCGCGGTGCGGCTGGCCATCGAGCGCAAGAACGGCGAGAAAGCGATGATCGAGGGGAGCCATCTCCTGGTCGCAGTCGGCCGGGCGGTGAATGTCGAGGGTCTTGGCCTCGACGCGGCGGGCATCGACTACGATCGTCGCGGCATCAAGGTCGGCGCCGATCTGCGCAGTTCGAACCGACGGGTCTATGCCGTCGGCGATATCGCCGGCGGCCCGCAATTCACCCATGTCGCCAACTACCACGCCGGGCTCGTCATCCGGGCGATCCTGTTTCGCCTGCCGATCAAGGCCGACCACGACAAGCTCCCGCATGTGACCTTCACCGATCCGGAACTCGGTCAGGTCGGCCTGACCGAGGCGCAAGCCAGGTTGCGCGGGCTCAATGTGGATGTGCTGCGCTGGCCCTTCGAGGAAAACGATCGCGCCCAGACCGAGCGACGCACTCAGGGGCTGGTCAAGCTCGTGGCCGGCCGCGGTGGACGGCTGCTTGGGGCCGGGGTCGTCGGTGCCGAGGCGGGCGAACTCACCAATCTGTTTTCGCTGGCGATCGGCAGGGGCCTGAAGATTTCCGATCTGCGCGATTTTATCTCGCCCTATCCGACCTTCTCCGAAATTGGCAAACGGGCAGCCACCTCCTACTATCATCCCTATACGCGGCGTCCGCTGGTGCGCCGTGCTATCGGCTTTTTGAGCCGGTTCGGCTGACCAGGCGCATGGACAGTGTTGAGCGGGTCGAATCTCAAGGCTGCAAGCGAAGGGACGAGCGTCGCATTGCCGAAGGACACGAAGCGACCTGCCGATCGCCGATCGAAGGATGTCGCGCGCGTGCCGCTCGTCAGGCGGCGTATTTCAACGCGGCTTCTGCTCGTCACCATGCTGGCGGTGATGCTCGCCGAAGTGCTGATCTTTGTTCCTTCGATCGCCAATTTTCGCGAGGACTGGCTGTCGGCGAAGATCGAGACCGCGGCCGTCGCGGGGCTCGCCTCGAGCCAGAACAATCCACAGGGCGACGTGGTGCTCGGCCCCGCCCAGGAGGCAAGCCTGCTCAAGGCTCTCGATGCCAAGCTCGTCGCGATCGTCGAGGGCGACGTCTCGCGATTGCTGGCCCGTGACGAAACGCTTGGCGTTGTCGATCTGCAAATCGACCTGAGCAATCAGAACCCGTTTCGGATGGTGACTGGCGCGTTCAACACGCTTCTGTCCGGGGGCAACCGCACCATGCGGGTGTTCGGTGCGGTCGGCGACGGATCGCTGGTCGGCGAGGTGGTGATGTCGGAATACCCGCTGCGCCGCGTCATGCTGATCTATTCGCGCAATATCCTGCTGTTGTCGCTGGCGATCGCCTCCTTCGCCGCGCTCCTGGTCTACGGGTCGATCAGCGCCTATCTGATCCGGCCCATCCAGGCGATGACAGGCTCGATGATCCGGTTCGGCGAGAAACCCGCGGACTCCTCCCGGATCATCCGGCCGACCGAGCGCGACGACGAGATCGGCGTTGCCGAGGCGGAACTGGCCGCCATGCAGACTCGGCTCGCCGACACGCTGCGCGAACAACGCCATCTGGCGGATCTCGGCCTCGCCGTTTCCAAGATCAACCACGATTTGCGCAACATCCTGGCTTCGGCGCAGATGATCTCCGACCGCCTGGCGACTCTCAATGATCCGCGCGTCCAGCGGGTGGCGCCCATGCTGCTGCGTAGCCTCGACCGAGCCTTGAACTACACCCAGTCGGTGCTGGCTTACGGGCGAGCGGTCGAAAACGCGCCGGTGAAGCGCAAAGTGCGGCTGAAACAGCTGGTCACCGACGTGTTCGAGATGGTCGCGGTGTCGCCCGAGTCCGGGATCGGCTGCGTCAACGCGGTGGGCGAGGGGCTCGAAGTGGAGGTGGATCCGGACCAGTTCCACCGGGTTCTGGTCAACCTTTGCCGCAACGCCATTCAGGCGTTGGAGGGCAACGAGGCGGACCAGCCCTCGGTCGTGCGGCGGATCACCATCGCGGCGCGGCAAGAGGTCGATGGCGAGACCCTGGTCATCGTGGAGGACACCGGACCGGGACTGCCCGAGCGGGCCCGCGAAAACCTGTTCAAGGCGTTCACCGGGTCGGTGCGTTCCGGCGGGACCGGGCTCGGGCTCGCCATCGCGGCGGAGATCGTCGAGGCGCATGGAGGCCGCATCACCCTCGCCGACGGCACGACGCCGGGAGCCCGCTTCGAAATCCGGCTGCCGTCGCGTTCGTCGCTTGGCGCGGCGGCCGCCACCGTCCCGATCACCTGAGACAGGTGACCTTCCAGCTGAAAATTTGCGGCCGATGCCGGCTTGCATTCCAAGACCCGAGCGGCTACCTAGCCCTCACGAACGCAGCAGCCTCGTCAGGGCCTGCTCGTCAGTGCGCCCGTAGCTCAGCTGGATAGAGCACCAGACTACGAATCTGGGGGTCAGAGGTTCGAATCCTTTCGGGCGCACCATTAAATTCAAAGACTTAACGGTTCGATCCGTTGGCGTTAGTCACATTCTAGTCTCACCTATCTGATGTGCTTGGGTGGTTCTGTATATGCTGCGGTGACTGTGTGGCGCGGCGCGAAACCTCGGACAGATCGGCAACAGACTTCGGACAGATTTTTCGCCTGGCAGACCAGTCCGGCGTTAGACACCTGCCGATGGGCGGATCTCTAACGCTGCATCGCCAGCGACGATCGGCTTACTTTACCGCTCTGCCAGCCGTGTCGCCGTGCCGGGCTGGTGGCCGGTAACCGGTCTGGCGCTCGATCTCGCGCATGACGGCGCTCCAGTTGTAGCGCGCAAAATCATATGCACACGCGCGCAACTTCAAATGCACTCCGTTTCAGCTGCCCGTGAGCCGTCATCGAAGGCGGTTTGAAGAGCCTTTGCCGGAGCGCCTCAGCACCAGGTCGCGCGCAGCTACGGGTCAGGCGCTGAGCCGGACCCGCGAAGGGTTGAGGTGCCTGACGACCGTCGTGCGGAAGGGTCTCGATCCGGGCGATGAGCCTGGCGGCGAGATTGCGCTTGCCGCCGATATAGCCGGCAGCCGGCTGCACCGGATCGACGGCGCGAAAATTCGAGTGCATTAAGTAAACCTTCACAGATCGCTGTCACCGTCGCGCGGCTGCCTTCGGGCAGTGGCGGCGGTGGCGTGATCCTAATCGACGTCATGCGGGGGTCTTCCGCCAAGTCGATTCCCCGTAGCCGGCTTCGGCCGGCCCCCGTCGCCAAAGGAGCGACGGACATCTTTACTGGCCGCGCCGCTATCGCCGCCTGCCGCGCGGTCCGCATTTCAGGCCGCACCAGACGGCGGTGCCGAACGCCATGATGGCGCCGAGCGCGATGCCGGCGACCGGATGCGAGGCCGCCATGGTACCGGCGACGCATGCACCGAGGTCGAGCGACGACGCGGTGTCGAGCGGCGATAGATCATGCGCCGCGCAGCAATCGGTGAGCCGGACTCCGAACCAGACGTCCGGCCACCATGTGCATTCGAGATCGGGCATCAGGTCGGCCAGCCGGCCTCGATGTCGATCGCGTCGAGCGCCGCCTCGTCGGCAGCGGCGGCGATCGCGTCCTTCAATGCCCAGGACCGCGACATCACCGCGCCGCGCCACTGCGCCATCGCCACCAGCGCCGACGACACGACCGTCGCCGATGCCGAGAATGTCTCATCGGCCGCGTCGCGGATTTCCATCGGATCGGCGCCGGCCCCCGCTGCGATCGCCGCATCCGCCAGGTTCTTGAGCCCAAGCCAATTGATCGCGTCGCCTTCGCTGCGCTGGTCGAGCGTCCGGATCCCCGCCGTCGCCCCGAAATTGTGCTGGTAGCCGACGCCGATGATAGCGTCGCGCTGGGCGTTGACGGCGACCGCTTTTGCCGCACGCGCCCGGTCGAGACGATCGGCGTCGCTCTCGGGGCGCACCGTCCCGGCGTCGACGACCAGCAGATCGTCAAAGGCGCAGGCGACCGCTTGGCGACCCTCCGCGGCGACGACATGCTTGGTGAGCACCGGGTCCGCCGGATCGACATGATAGTCGCCACCATGGTCGGCCGCCGCGACCAGAGCGCCGTCCACGACCCGCCAGAGCGCGAACTGCTCCGGCACGATATAGGCCGGATGCGAGATCGCCGCCGGCCCAATGGGGGCCGAGGCCACCGAAATGATGATGTCGCCATCGGCACCATAGTACCACATGGATCAAGCCCTCAAATTGTACTGGAGATAGACATAGGTGCCGGTGGCCTCGGCCGAAAAATCCGTTTTGGTGCTGGTGCTGATGCCATGCCGCGTCGAGGACGTGATCTTGGCCAAGTTAGCCACACCCTGGATGCCGGACGCCGGCGGCGCGGTGGCGCCGATGACCCCGGAAAATTGGCGCAGGCTGGGGCGTCGCGCCCAGTTGTAGGCCACCTGGTGCACATACACATAGAGGTAATCATTCGTCGTGAAGGTGATCCCCGTCGAAGTCGAGACTTCTGCCATCAACTCCAGCGTCTCGGCGTTTTCGAGGGCATACACCAGCGGCACGCTGACGCCCCGCGTGTCGATGGATGCGACGAAGATCTCGTCGTATCCCGCGTCGAAGCTCGGATCGCTGGCCGCCAGCGCGCCGGGATTGTAGGCCGCGCTGGCGGTGTCGTGCAGTGTGGCCGTCGTCGTGTCGGCGACGCGGTCATACACGACCTTCAGGTGGTAGACCTTTTCGGTGACGACCGCGAAATTCTGTGCCGGAACGCTGATCGTCTTGAAATTGCGCCAGGAAAACTTGAACGCCGGCATCGACACGGTGCCGGCGACGGCGGTGACGGGCACCTTATGGTCGGCGGTGAGCACGGTCGGATAGACGTTGAGATAGGTGACCGTGTCCCTGTCGATGTAAGCTGTCTGCGCCAGCGGCGCCCATTTGCTCCATGCGCCCTGATAGCGCCCGCGCAGGAACGAGCCGACCGCGGTGTCGGCGGCGTAGGGGATGGCGATCTGCGTCAATTGATCGCCGGCATAGGCGAAGTTCAAGGCATGAAACAGAGCCGCGCTGCCTGGGATAGGCCCGCTGGGATCACTACCCCGCAACAGCACCGGATACATGCCCCAATCGACGGCATCATTCCAGCCGGCCGCAGGCACCGGTGCCGTCGCCTTGGCGCCCTTGATCCGCTTGGCGATGGCGGCGAGAACGCCGCCTGCCTGCGACGCCCGCCCGGTATTCGCGCCTGCCTCGGTTTCTGCCGTCGTCTCCAGCTCGATGCGGCCCGCCGCCGTCTCGGTCGCCAGGTCCTCGGCCCAGGCGACCCCATCATAGCGCAGCACGATCTGCCGGCCCGACCAGTATTGCACCTGCAACCCGGCAAGCGGCGCTGCGAACGTCCAGGCGCCCCCGATATAGATCGCGATCCGGCCGTCCTGTCCCGCCCAGGCGCCGGTTCCCGCTGGCTTGACGATGTAGCGGTCGCCCTCGGCCGGGGCGCCCGGCGGCGCCGACTGCCAGCCATTGACCGGGATGTCGGCGTTGGCGTTGCGAGCCTCGAAAGGCGAGTAATCCGACACCCGCACGAACCGCTCTGTCTCGGGCTTGGCGGGGTCTGTGAAAAAGCCGCGCTGCCAGGCGCCGAGCTGGCCGAGCGAAAAGCTCCACTGCGAGCCGGCCTTGCGCAGGTTTAGCGTGTCGCTGTCGCCGAAGACGCCCGCCGCCGCGCCGAGGTTCGACCAGTCGGTCGTCAGCGTGCGGTCCTGCGACAGGTCGCCGCCACCGGCAAGCCCCGTCGCGGTATCGATACGGCGTTCGGCCGTCAGACCATGGACGGGATCGATCGCGACGACGAGGGCTTGAAGATCGGTGAAGAACACGTCGATGCGATAGGTGAAATCGTCGGCCGCGCCCGTCGCCGGGTCGGCCTTCGGAATTCCCGGATCGCGGCGGCCGATGGCGATCAGGCCGCCGGCGGCATCGAGAAGCCCGTGCTCGCGAATGACGAAGCCGCCGATCTCGGCCGAAAGATACGCGTCGAAGAAGGCCGCCGTCTCGTCGGCGAGGATGCCCCAGTTGGACAGACCTTCGCGGTGCACCTCGTTGAGCAGCGCCGCCTCGCCGCCGGCCGGGATGCGGTCGCCGTCGCCGAAGACCATGCGGTCGATCGCCGGCACGACCTGGCCGGCGGCTTTCTTGGCCTGCCACTCCCGGCCGTAGCGGGTGATGATCGTAAAATTGCTCTGGGTCATGGCGTGAGCCCTGTGGTGTGGTGAACGCCGCCGGTCCGCGACGTCGCGGCGACGATCGTCTCGGCGCGCTCGTCCTGGTCGGTCGGCAGAAGAATGCGGGTGTGAACGATGCCGCCGATCCGAGCGACGGCGCCGATGTGGAGAGGCGCGCGGGCAACGATGCCGAAGCGCGTCGCGCCCTCCTGGCTCCAGCGCTTCATGGCGTCGATCATCTGGAGCGCGGCGGCGCGCGTTCGCGGCGTCAGGCTCGAACCGTCCTCGTAGAGAACGTCGTCGATATAGGCGGTCGCCTCATAGGTGTTCGGCGCTCCGGGCGGCACGCGTTTGAACCAGTGCGTGAAGGTGAGCTTCATGCCGATCAGCGACAGGCCGAAGGCGATGCCGGCGACGGTGCCCTTCTTTTCATGCAGCGGGACGGCGTTGGCGCAGAAGTTGCGCACGATCGCCTCGGTGATGCCCTCGAACATGAACTCCTGCAGCGACAGGCCGCGCACGAAGAAGGGCAGCAGCCGCGCGTCGACCTTGCTGAAGTCGGTCAGGATCAGGGCGTTCGGATCGCCCGCGTCGATCGCTCGCCCGATGACGCGGATGAAGGCGCGGCCCCGCGCATCGGCGACGCCCGGCGGCACCAGCCGGCGATCGAGGCCATCGACGCGAACGAGGCGATCACGCTCGGCAAGTGTCAATTCGTCAGGCATCGGCCGCGCTCACGATATCGACGGTCAGCACGCCGAGGCGGGGGAAGCGGTCGAAGGCCAGATCCTGCCAGACGAGGCCGATCGTCTCGGCGTCGACGACGCCGGCGACGCCGCGCGCGGCGGTCGTGACGGCCGAGGGGGCAATCTGCGCGCCGAGCGAACCGGTGTCGGGCGCGAAACTGGTTGTCCGGTCGCCTGCGCCGGAGGGCCGACGCATGGTCGCAAAGCTCGTCGCCACCACCTCCCGCGCCTCGGCCTCGAGCCGGGTCCAGTCGGCGTTCGGATCGGCGCGCAGCTTGAGCGTGAAGTCGAAGACGGACGGTGCCGGCGCCAGGACAAAGACGAAGTCGCCCTGCGGCGCGACGGTGTCCGGGTCGAGATGGTCGAGCACCTGATCGAGCAGCGCCTGGCCCGGCAGCTCGCCGCCCGTCAGGAGCGGATAGATATGAATGTAGCCCGGTTGCGGCCGATGCACCGCGACGTCGGCGATGGCCGGATTGACGCGGCGGACCTCGAAGCCGTAGCCGCCCCAGCCGCCGCGGCGATCGAAGCGCTCCGGCGCGTCGATCGTCACCTCGCGCAGATGCTCGTCGTCTTCCTGGTCGGCGCCGCCGCTGGAGACGTCGATCGAGGCGGCCGACAAGCCCGGCGCGATCGAGGCGAGCGCCGCGGTGAGCTGGCCGGCGACGAGGCCGTTGTGGCGGGTGCCGGGCTCGGTTGCCGTTGCCACCGTGTCGACGGTGAGCTGGCCTGCCGGGATCGCGGCGTCCGCGTCGGTTGCGAAGATCAGATCGCCGGCGGCAAGGCGGGTTCCCTTCGGCACCAGCACCTGGCCGGGACGGGCCTCGGCCAGCGTCAACCGGACGGTGACGGTGGCGGCCTGGGCGAGCAACCGGCGGACGGTGATGTTGGCCGCGACGTTGTCGAGGTGGCGATCCTCGGCGAAGACGGCGAGATTGGCGATGATCGCCGCCTGGTTCTCCTCGCCCTTCGTCGCCAGCACATAGGCGAGCATCTCGATCAGGAACATTTCGGTCTGGTCGGGATAGAGCGTGCGTCCGCTCTCTACTTCGAACCAGGCGACGAGGCGCGCCTTCCAGACGGACGGATCGCGCTCGAAGAGGATCGGCTCGCCGCGGGCGCGCAGCGCGGCCAGGGTCAGCCGGGATGGTGAGAAGGCGTTCACGCGGAAAGGCTCCCGGCCGGGACGATGGCGGAGCCGGCAACGGCCAGAAGCGCGTCGCGGGTCAGCGTGATCTCGGTGCGGCGAATGTCCTCGATGACGCTGGCGATCGGCGACCAGAAGACCGGGACGGAATAGTGCGCGAAGCCGAGGATCGCGACGCTGACCTCGCGCACCGTGATCCGCGGATGCCAGCGGGCGAGGCCCTCCCAGATTTCGACGGTGAGGCGCGGGACCGCGACCGCCGGCGGCCGGTCGATCCAGGGCAGGAGATCGCAGCCCTTCTCCGGTTCGGTCGGCACCGAGCCCTTCGGCGTGAAGATCAGATTGGCGATGCCCTGGTCGAGGTCGTCGATCTGGTCGACGATCTCACCCCACGCCGGAGCCCGCCGGCCGACCTTCATCGACCAGTGGGCGTAGGGGATCGCCGAGCGAGAAACGAAGGGCCGGGACGTCGCGAGCATCCTCGGACGTTAGGCGGAAGGGCTGCATTCCGGGACGTGCAGTCTGCAGGGGCGAGGGCTTATGCGGTGGTTAGTGGCCGCGGTGCGCGCTGATGATCCGAAATGCTCGGCAATGCGGACAATTCCCTCGCAAGATCCTCACTACGGCGTGTTTCGCGCGCTTTGGCCTCTTCGGCGACCGTGTTGATGTGAACGTCTAATAAACTCATGAGGGCCTGCAAAAATGCTGGCAGGCGTAGGAACACGAGAGTGCCAAGACCAACGATTGCGAGATTGAAAATCCATCCTGCATCAAACGCGATCTTGGTCCACGGCACTTCCACGTACAATGTCCAATCCATCACCTGGGCAAAAATGACCACAGCGATTGTCCAGAGAGACAGAACGAAAACACCGAAGAAAAAGGCAATCTGACGCTTGAGCGCTTTTCTGTAGATCGCAACGTTTGCGCTCGAAACTGTCGCCGGCCTCAAGACCGTGGCACTCAGGACGACAGTCGGGAAAATCGCCGCGTTCACTATGCTCAAGGTTGCGACAATTTCGGACGCCGCCGATTTCAAGGCGTCATTATCCAGCCAATGCGCAGCTACTCCGCCTACAAAGGCAGCGGCAGTGACTTGTAGGATGAGGCGAATATCCATAGCACTTCATGTGGGCTTCAGATGTTCTCAATATGGCCCTGTTGTCGCCATTCATCAAACTGTTCGAGAAGTTTTCGGCGCGCGTCATCGGCGTCATAAAGAGAGCCATTTGTCTCGATCGATTTTGTCCCCCGCAGTCGGGTACCGATGGCGCTTACCGGTCCATCGGGACCGTCAAACGTGATATCGTCAGCGTCTTCAACGTTTCGAAACGCGCGATTGAGGTCACCAACGTTCATGGGGCGTTTTCGCCCTCCGGTCTTAAATTTTAGTAGTACGTCGACCTCGACTTGGCCGTCAGCAATCATCTGCCCGAGGTCGGCGTTTGTAACCATCAGTGTGGATAAAATGCTCTGGCTTGCCGGTTGGCGCTCTATGTGCGGCACTGGCGCCTGATCGACCGGACGTTCGACCGGTTGTACTTCCGAAAGGCTCGTCAGGCTGATCCGCGCTGAAGTCGCTCGCATGCGCTCGGTCCTCGGAATTCTGGTTTCAAGTATTAGCCGGTGTTCGGCAGAAAGGACCCGTGGCTGTTTCTGAAGAAGCCATGTCAGATAGGTTTCGAGACACTTCGACGAGATTTGACCGCGCGAGCTGTATAAGACGTGATCTCCATAAATTAGGACGTACATCGAACCTCGTAGCGGGCTATCGCCCTCCGGGACGAGATATTGCTCGACGCTTAGATACTCTTGACTGTCACCCTCGCGGACTGACGCGAACTGCGCATCCGGTTCAGAGCGGAGCACATCGGCGAAAAGCCAATCTTCGGTACGGCTCGTGCGATTCAGAACGACGTGATGGCCATCGTCGGCAAGTTGCCGCCTCTCGAATACGCTCTGGCGAAGGGTTTGATCGTTTCCGATATCGAGCGTCAGGGTCTGATCCAAGGCGGAATGGAGCTTATTGGTCGAAACGGTCGGAGTGTCGCGGTTCAAGAACCGATAGTGGATCGCTGCCATATTCTCCCACCGCCGTCGCGCCGAATCATAACTTTTACGCTCATGCAGGAGAATATTCACCGCCTGATAGAGTCAAGTTTACTGTGGCAGCGTCCACCATCCGCGCCCGGTGGTCGCGTGGCCGCAACTCGCCAGATGCCCCTGGCGGCAGACCGGCACGCCATCGATCGTGAACCAGCTCGACCCTTCCACCATCCGCGGCGTGGCTGTGTGCGGCGGGGCTGGCGGATGCGGCTCGACGGGATCGCCGAGGAGGACGATGGTCTGGCCCTCCACCGTCCAGGGCGCGGCCGGGCCGGCGAGCTGCGCGCCTCCCGCGACGTCGAGCGCCTTCACCGCGATCCCGAAGCTCATCGTCTCTGTCCCATCCTTAAGCTCCTCGCTTCGCTACGTCGCTGACGGGTCCCTATGTCTTCACGCCGGTCAGCTTCGGGGTGGCGATCGTGATCTCGCCGCTGGTGATTGTGATGGTCGAGGCCCCGACCTTCAGGATCAGCGTCCCCGAGATTTCGATCGTCCGCGTGCCGCTGCCGGGATCGTGCTCGTCGAACGACCCGTCGCGGAAATCCTTGCGGGTGACGTTCGCGTCGGACGTCTTCGGCCGATCCGCCCTGTTGTAGCGGGTGCCGGCGACATAGCCGCCCTCGCCAGCGGGATCGAGGGCGCACCAGACCTCGTCGTCCTCGTCCGGCATGTCATAGGAGGCGTTCTTCGACGAGCCCGAACCGACGACGTCGATCCAGTAGGACGACGTTTCATCCTCGTCGGGAAACTGGACGCGGACGCGGCGGTTCGCGCCGTCGCGCTCGACGACGCGGCCGCGCTTGTTGGTGTGGTTGTTGTGCAGCTCGCGAGCGCGATCGGACCCACTCATGTCTTCGTTCCCTGTTCGCGCCGGCGGCGCTCACCGCCTCTTGTCACTCTTTTGCCTCCCGCGCTTCCTTGAGCGTGAGAACCGTCGGATACGGCCCGCGCGTCAGGGAATGATCGGAGCTGTCGGCGACGTAACGCCCGGCCCATTTACCGAAGTCGGCGCCCAGCGCGATGACGGACCCGGCAACGAGGTCCGGGCGGCCGACGAGGGTCAGAGATCCGGACCGCCGGTTGCGGTTCGTCTGGTGAAGCCGGCCCTTGGCCAGAAGCGCCGCCTGGGCCTCGTCCTCGGTGCGCTCGACGATCTTCAGGATGTCGCCGGTCTTCACCCTGTCGTCGGAGATCTCCGCCTTGATCAGCCGCTTGTCCTCGTCGTGGAAATAGCGGCTTTCCGCCTTGGAATTCGTCCCCTGCGTCTCGAACCGGCCGGTGAAGGAGACGACGTCCGGATGGTTCACGGTGAAGGTTGCCGCCACCGGGGCGCCGTCGACCTGGTCGACCGGCCAGAACTGGATTTCCGTGCCGCGCACCGAGACGTAGTGATCGGTGTCCTCGCCGAGCTGCACGAGGAATTCCAGATCCCGCATCCGGCGCTGGGTCTTGCGCCGCCACTTCGTCTTGTTGAACGCGCCCTTTACCGTCAGGCCGGCGCGGTTCGCCACCTTTTTCGCGATCGCCTCGACCGTCATGTCCTCGTAATCCGCGGTCCGTTCGGTGCGAAGGCTCGCCGTGATCGGCGCGGCGATCCCGCGCATCGTCATCGTGTCGCCGCCGCGGCCGATCTGGACCTCCGGCTCGTCCAGTTCGAAGCGCCCGGCATAGGTGCCCGGCGCCCCCTTCCAGCCGTACCACAGCTCCATCGTGTCGGACGGCTCCGGACACCACGGCCCCCGCCAGCGCCCGTCCTTGTCCTGAACCGTGACCTCGATCTCGTCGGCCTCGCCATGCAGCTTGTCGGTATAGCGCACCGACGTCGTCATCGGGTCGAGATCGCCGGTGATGTCGACGCCACGGTAAAGCAGTATCCAGGCAGCCTCCTTCGCCATTACCGGTTTCCCCGTTCGCGCCGACGGCGCTCACCGCCTCTTGTGGCCCTCATGCCGCGACCCCCGGCACCGGCGCGCCGCGCTTCCAGGGCGGCAACAGCGTCTCGTCGAGGCGCTGCTCGACGACGGGAATGCGCAGGATCAGCCCCGCCGGCAGGATCGCCGGCACGCGGCCGATTGCACCGGACGCTGGGTCGACGAAGACGGCGCGGTTGGCGGTGATGATCAGCGATTGCCTGGTGACGTCGCGATAGTAGGACCACGCGATGAGGTCCCAGCGCTCGCCCTCGCTCGTGACGTGCTCGAAATGGCCCGTGCTCATGGCCGGCCCCGATCTTTGATGAAGTGATCCGCGACATCTTCGGGGCGGAAGGCACGGGCGGCGCTGCCACCAAACGTCTTCGGGCAGGCCTCGATTTTGTGATTACGGCCGCCGCAGTATGTGCAGCGCATGTTCGCTCGTCGCGACGAGCCGCCGAAGGTCTCCGGGCAATTGGCATAGGTATGTCCGTTAGAGCCGCAGTAGCTGCAACGCATCGCCGCCTCCTATTTCAGGGTCCGGACGGCGTAATTGACCGCCGCGCCGGCGGCATCGGCCACCGATCCGGAAAAGACGCCGGCGAGGACACCGAACACGCCGGCGACGCGAGGATCCTCGGACAGCTCGATCCGGGCATCGATCCGGACCAGGCGGCCCGACCGTGTCGTCGCTTCCGTCGTCTTCGACAGCTTGTCGACGACGTAGCGGGCGCCGCCATAGCCGACGCCGGGAATGACCAGTGTCGCCGCCGACTTCAGGCGGTAGGCGAGCATCAGCTTCGCCCACTCGGCCGACACGTCGCAGAAGCCCTCGTCGAAGAAGAAGGCGAAGGAGCGTGTGTCGCGTTTCTCGCCGATCGTCTGGATCGGCGGCTTGCCGCGCGCCGTCGCGTGCTCGGCGAATTCGTTCTCGAACGTCTCCTGGTCGGCCGTCGGCCCGGTCAGATGGTCGCTGCCGAGCGGGATATCGCCGAAGTAGATCAGCATGGGCTTCCTTCTTCCCTGTTTGGACCTTCGGTCCTCACCGCCTCTTGCCGATCAGAACTTCAGCCGCGAACGGCGCCGGTTCTCGCTATCGACGGCCTCGCCGATCTCGCGGCGATGCTGGCGCAGCTGTTCGGCAAAATCCGCCTTGTCGGCCGCCGTTCGATAGTTGACCGTTCCGACCGTGAACGGCGCATGGATGGTCACGCCGCCTCCGCCCGCGTTAGAGCCGCCCGACGAGGCGGCGGCTGCCTGGCGGTAGAGATCAGGCCGATCGCGCGGCGTCGGCACGCCCGTCGCCCGCCGCGATGGCCCGGAGACAACGCCGAAGCGGCGTGGGGAAGGAACCCCGGCGGCCATCGCGTCGGCGGACAGCGACCGCATGGCCTTCACTGCGGCATCGCTGCGGATCGAACCGGCGATCGTCTCGCCGAACTTCAGGCGGTGGATGTCGGAGAGCGGACCGATCTTGGCGGGCGACGACGGCAGATGATCCCGCAATGTCTGCGCCAGCTTCTGCATCTCGGCGATGGCGGCCTGGGCGCGCGAGCGCATGCCGGCGGCGAGCGTGTCCATCATCGATGCGCCCTTGCCGAAGAGATTGAGGGTGGCGGCCCCGGCGATCGCCGCCATGGTACCGGTCACGGCGGCAACGGCCGCCGCGCCGCCGGTCGACAGCCCGGTCGACAACGAAGCCGCGATCCGCGCGCCCTCTGGCGCAAGGTCAAAACCCGAAACGGCCGCACGCACGCTCGCCAGCGATCCGCTGATCGCCGAGGGCAGGGCGTTGCCGGCTGCCGTCGCGGCGTCGATCTTTTGTGTCAGGGCGTTGACCTCGGCGCTCGCGGCGCGGACGGTGTCGACCGATGGCGTGGCAACCGACGGCGCAACCTTCGGCACCGTTGGCGCGGGCGGCTCGACGGGCGGCGCGTTGCGCAATTCGTCCAGTAGTTCCAGCGTGCGCCGCACCTGGTTCTGATAGGGCGTCCAATTGCCCGCGTCGCCTTCGAACGGCCGCAGCGCCGCGTTCAATTGGTCGAGGTCGATGAGCTTCTGGCGATACTGCTCGATCTTCTCAATCGCGAAATCCCACTGGCCAGCCCCGGCGCTTGCCTCGCCGACGAGCCGTCCGGCATCGGTGTTGTCGCCGAACATCGCCTTGAGGTCCGGCAGGTCGGGGATGATTGCGTTCCAGTCCCATTCCGGCAGCACGGCTTCCCATGAGAAGTCGAACATCCCCTGGAAATAGCCGGCGATGTCGACGTCGGGCAGGACGAGGTTCTTCAGCCAGGTGAAAAAGTCGGCGAACTCGGCCTTCGCGGCGGCGAAGTCGCCCTGATAGAGCGCCGCCATCGCGCCGGTGACGGTCTCGATCCAGCGCGCCAGACCCTCGATGCCTGTGAGCGAGACGGTGCCGACGATGCCGGCGAGGTTGCCCATCACCTGGCCGAAGGTCTCGACGCCGTCCATGGCGCCTTCGTTCGCGGCGAAGCTGTCGAACAGCGCGCCGATCGCCGTGCCGATCTTGCCGAAATTGTCGAGGATCGGGCCGATTTGATCCCAGATCCCCGACAGCCGCTCGGCCATCGACCCGAGATAAGGTTCGAGCCCGGAAAAATACCCTTTGAAATAGCTGACCAGCGTGTTGCCGGCGAAGGAGGCGAAGCCGCCCAGCGCGTCAAGGACGCCGCCGATCGCCTGCTGAAAGCGGGTGTAGGTCTCGATCGCTATCTCGATCGCGGCGCCACCAAGATCGCCGATCGCCGCGCCGTCAAAACCAGAGAAGAGGTCGCCGAGCCGGGCGACGAGATCCCCGCCGATCGACAGCAAGCGGTCGACATTGCCCGACATGACGTCGACCAGCGTGCCCAGCCGCTCGCCGATCGGGCCGAGATGATCCGAAAAGCCAGACGCGATCGACAGCGCGATGGTCGAAGCGCCATTGCCGAGCGTTTGCAGTGTCTCCCAGACCGTCGACAGCCCTGAACCCACCGCAGTGAGCACCGGCTTGAGCGCCGCGCCGGCGGTCCGCGCCCGCTCGAAGATGTCGCCCATCAGACCGATCTTCAGCTCCGCGTCGGCCGAACCGACCAGGAACTCCGAAATCGGATCGAAGAACCCGCGCATCGCCGCGCCGGCGCCGGCGAGTTTGTCGAGGCCGAGCCCGTCCGCGAAGCCCTTGATGCTCTGGCGGACGCGATCGAAGATGGTGACCCGCTCGCCGAGGGTGCCCATGATGTCGATCATCTTGCCGAGACCGGCGTTGATCGGCGGCAAGGCGCGGCTCATGGTCTCGATGCGGATCGCCGCGAGATTGTTTTTGAACAGCTGCCAATTGTTGGCGGTAGTCGCGGCGCGCGCTTCGTATTCCTTCAGCACCGATCCGGCATAGCCGGCTTTGTTGCCGACGAGGGCGAAGGACTTGGCCAGCAGCTCGGTGTTGCCCGCGAGCTTCAAAAAGTCGTCGGCGAAGTCCTGGCCGACGATATCGACCAGCGCGGCGAGGCCGTTCTCGGATCGGTCGACCGCCGTGAACAGCTTCTCGAAGGCGGCGCCAGGATTGGTCTTGGCAAGGGCGAGGAATTCCGTCCGCACCAGGCCGAGCGACTGAAATGCCCCGTCGACCTTCTCGCCGCCGACTTTGAGCGCGGTGAACAGTTTCGTCGTGGCGCGGGCCGCCGTTTCCGGCACGGTTCCCAGCGCGATCATCGACGCGCCGAGCGCGCCCATCTGTTCAGCGCTCATTTCCAGCAGCGCCGCCGAGCCGCCGGCGCGGGTCAGATAATTGATGATCTGCGGCGCCTTGGCGGCGAGATTGTTCGACAGTTGGTTGACCGCGTCCGAGGCGTCCCGCAGGCCCGACATGTCGAGCTGGAAGACGTTCTTCATCTTCGCGAAACTCTCGCCGGCGGCGTCTGCCGTCATGTCGAAGGCGACGGCCGCCTTGGCGGTGAGTTCGGTGAAGTCGAGCGCGTCACTAATCGCGACACCGGACTGGATCGCTTCGGCCGTGATCGCCGCGAGACCGTCGGCCGCGATCGGAATGCGCTTCGACATCGCCAGAATGTCGCTCGACATCTGCTGGAGGCCGGCTGGGGATTTGAAATCCGCCACCTTGTTCACGTCGGCCATGGCGCTTTCGAAGGCGACCGCTTCCTTGACGCCGATCCCCAGCGTGGTGACGAGCAGGGCGACACCGCCGACCGCAGCGACCTTGGCAGCGGTGCCGATCGCCCGCATGGCGCGGCTGCCGGTATCGCGCAGGCGGCCGATCGCCCGGTCGACGCCGCGGATCGGACCGCTGGCCCGGTCGATCGCTTCGAGGACGAGTTCGAGCTTGGTCACGCTACCTCATCCCCGTTCGCGGCTTTGCCGCTACTTTTCCGCGGCCTTGCGGCGCGCCTCCGCGATGGCGGCGTCGTAGGCGAGTTGCTCGTCGAGCCAGAACCCGAATTCGACCTCACGCATGGCCATCAGACTGTCGTGGTTCCACCCGCGCCGCACCATGTGGACATGGGCGGCGGGAGTGGAGAGGGTCAGTTTCCCGAGCTTTCGCCCTCACCAGCGTCGTCATCTTCCCCCATCAAGAGGTTGATCAGATGCACGACGTCCGCGTTGGGGACGAGCGAGCCGATCTGGCCGACCGTCAGGCGCTCGCCCTCGAACTTGCAGACCTGGGCGACCAGGACCATGCCGGTCTTCGACCGGTTCTTGCCGGCGATCTTCGTGGCGTTCATCACCTGGTCGTGGCCGATGAAAGCCGGATAGGAGACGGTGAGATCGGTCGCCGGCAACGTCGTCGTCACGTCGCCGCCATTGGCCCGCTTGTAGGCTTCGAGCTTGGCGACAACGCCAGCCGCGGCGGTAGTTTCGGTGGCTTCGGTCTTCATCAGGACAAATCCTTCATCGGTCGGGGTTTGACGGCGCACGCATTCACGACGGGATTATTCCTTCCAGACGCGTTCGCCATTGACCTCGAAGACGTCGTTGAAGACGTCGAGGAACCAGATCGGCGTGGCGTCGCCCTCGCGGAAGATGCGCAGATAGGGAAGCGTGATCGCGTACTCGATCCCGGCCTTTTCGCCGAGTTCGGTGTCCATGCCGTCGTCTTCCATGAAGCGGAAGCGGGCATGCCAGACGATCGTGTGGCTCTTGTCGAACGAGTAGCCGGTCTCGTCGCTGACATCGACCTTCTGGTGCATCTGCCAGTCGTGCTGCTTGGCCGGGTTGGAAAGCTGCCGGTCGTAGCCATCGTCGAGATGACCGATCATGATCTTGCCGGTGACGGCCTGGAGCGGCCGGCCCGGCAGCTTCAGGACGCCGACCTGGCCGAGCGTCTTGTGCTCGACCTCGGTGGTTTTGCGGCCGTCGAGGGTCAGCTTGTCGACAAGACCGAAGAGGCGCTGGTCGACGTCGTAGACGTGGGCCTGGCTGATCTGTTTGAGGTCCATTGTTGGCTTCCCTGTTTGAACCTGCGGTTCTCACCGCCTCTTGGGATCTCGGCGCCTATCCCTGCGGCGTTGGCGGAACTTACGCGGCCTCGGCGAGGCCGAGGGCGTTGCCCGCCAGATTGATGTCGATGGCGCTCTCGACGGTCAGCCACTCCATCAGGCCGACTGGCATGAAGCGCAGCTGCCAGAAAATATGGCCGTCGGAATAGCTCTGGACGGTGGTTTTCGTCCGGTCGAACCAGAACTTGAACCCGAGCAGCTCCGGATCGGTCCCGACCGTCTTGGCGAGCCCGTAACTGTTGATCAGGCCCTCGACGTAATTGAGCTTGGCGGCCGAGGCGTTCCGGTCCTTGTGTTCGTCGAGGAAGAACACGATCGCCTCGTGCAGCATGTCGGCGATCATCTGCACGTGGATGAAATTCTTCATGTTGGTGTCGGTCGGGAACGCCGCCGAGCGGTTGCCCGACGTGTGCGGCCCCTTGCCGTAGCGTTCCTCGCAGGTGACGACGCCGGCGCCGCGCAAGAGCTGCGTGTCGTCGTCGGACTGGCCGGGCACGTAGAGGATCTTCTGCGATGGCTTGCGGCCGTAGATCGGCCGGTTCGACGGCGAGTGATGATAGCCATACTGCATGATCGAACGCAGATGGACGCCGAGCAGCGTCGGCGCATAGGGCTCGATCCGCGTAGCGTTCGGCGTTTCGGTGTCGACGGCCTCCATGTGCGGATAGCACGGGATCAGCCGGCGGCTGTCGGTCTGCAGATCGAACGGGCCGTCAGGACCGCGCGCGGCGACGACATCCTGGACGGAAACGCCCGCCGGCGCGTCGACATAGGCGCGCGCCTTGATCTTGTTGCAGATCACCTCGATTTCGTCGCGCACGCCGACGAGCGACGAAAAGCCCGGCGCGAGAACGAATTTGGGGAACCAGCCATAGCGCTGATAGGTGGCGTAGGCATGCTTCAGGCCGGACGGCTCGCCGGCGGCGTCGAACGCGCCGATGATGTCGAGATTGGTGACCATGGCCGGATCGGGTATCGCCGGCAAGCCGCCGTCATTGTGGATGGCGGGGTCGAAGACGTTGATCACCTCGATCGTGCCGACGCCCTTGCCCTCGTCCTGGTCGAAGATCGCGTCGAGCAGCCAGGGGATGGTGTAGCCGGCCCGCTGCGGCCCGAAGATCGCTTCGGCGTCGGCCCGGCGGCGGATCAGGATCGATGTATTGATGTAGGCAGCCTGGTCGGCGCCCACGGGATAGACCTCGTGCACGGGGAAGGTGCCGACGATGATCGCGGTCGCCGCCTTGACGTCGCGCACGACGTCGCCGCCGATCCCGCTCTCGACGATCTCCGGTCCGAAATGACGCTCGGGCATGGGTCAGCTCTCCTTCGAGATGGCGGCGACGGCCGCGCGAATTTCGGCGTTGGTCGCCTTGAAGCCCACGAGAGGCTCGATGCTCGCGACCTTCGGCGTGCCGTTCGGCATGCGGTCGCTGTCGTCGATCAGCGGCAAGACGGCGACGATCGCCGCGATGCGACGGCTGTCGTGCTCGACAAGCGATCCGAGATCCGGCGTCGCGCCCGTTCCGGCGCTCGCTTCCGCCTCGTCGGGCGCTGGCAGCAGATAACCGGCGGCGGTGAGCGCCCGCGTGACCGTGTGGTCCTCGGGCAGAGCGACAGGCTTGCCCGGTTTGCAGACGACGTGCAGGCGGTCGCATTGCGGCCCTGGCGCATCGCCCTGGGACGCGTCGGGTCCGGCCTCCGCGCCGGGCTTGGCCGGCACCATAAGGTCGAAAGCCTGGAGCGGCGCATGGGCGGCGTAGAGAAAGTTCTTCATGGGGCTCTTTTCGGCGCTCACGATGCGCTCTCCTGAAAACCGGTGACGAAAGGCTTGGCAAACGACGGCACCCGGCCGCGCGCCAATTCGGTCTCGACCTCGATGACCCAGCGCCAGGTGCCACCCGACTGACTGTCGAGCCGCGAGCGCTTGACGGCGATTTCCCGCAGCCCGGCGATATCCGCGCCCGCGAGGGTCTGTTCGGCATTCTCGAGGAGCTGATAGCCGCCACCTGGACCGCGCAGCGAGCGCGCGAGCACGATCACGGCGAAGCCGACCGGGCCGGCGAGCTTCACCCGGTTGCCGGCGGACGGTGTCGACTGCGCGAAATGGACCAGCACCGCGCTCGATGCGCCGGCGAAGTCGAAACGATCCGGATCGTCCGGCTGGGCTTCGATCCGCACGTGTGCACCGAGGCGGGCCTTCAGATGATCGACGATCGCAATCTCGGCGCGCTCGATCTCTGAAATCAGGGTCATGTCGCTCACAGGAAACCCTCCAGGATGGAGGGGCCGCGTTCGTTGCGCGGGTTCAGCCGACGCGACACCATGATCGTGCCACCCGCGCCCTCGGAGGTTCCGACGATCGTGCCGTCCTCGGCCGTCAGCTGCTGGCGGCCGGACTGGATGTCACGCAAAAGGCGCATGGCGTCGTCGAAGCGGTCGCAAACCTCTTTCGAGACCGTCGTGGCGTTGGCGGTGGAGCGCAGGCGATAGCGGGCGATATCGGCGGCGGCTTCCGTCAGCAACGCGCTTTCGACGCCGTCCGGATAGCGGCCTCGTGCATAGCCTTCGACCAGCGCGTTGGCGTGATCGAGCGCGGCGGTCAGCTTGGCCTCGTCGATCGTCGGCCCATCGGGCGTGTTCCAGCGGCCGTCGCTGGCGAGCTGGAGCAATTCCTCCTCGCCGACGATGGTCGCGAAACGAATCCGATCGATGTGGGTCCGAGCGGTCATGGCTTACTGGCCGTCCTTCCTGAACGCGGCCAGCTCGTCGGCCGCGATGTCGGTCAGCCCGGTGGCCTTTTCGACGGCGGCGACCTTGGGTCTGCCGGCGGCGGTCCAGTCGGTGTCGGAAAGCTTGGCGACGGCCGCGGCGATCGTCGAGGCGCGGGCCTCCGGGGTCTGTTCCGCGTTAGCGCCGCCGTCTTCGCCAGCTTCCTCTGACGCCGGGTCGGCGTCGCGGGCCGAGCCGAGCGCGATCAGCTCGTCGGCGATCTCGCCGGGCACCTCGAACGGCTTGCCGGGCGCAACGCGCTTGCCGCCGTTCCGGACGCCCGTGATGGCGATCATCGCGCGCATCAGACGACGCTCCGGATCAGGAACCCGCCGTCGGCGCCGGTCACATAGGACCGGTATTCCTCGGTGACGGGATAGACCCAGCTCTTGCGGTTGCGCTCGTAATAGGGCGCCTCCACCAGCGGATAGCCTTTCAGCCGGTAGGTGTAGCCGAAGGCCGGGACGCGGAACGAGGTGGCCTTCGGCTTGTAGGAAAGGATCGCGTCGTCGCCCCACACGTCGAGCGCCGGCGCGGCGTCGTCGGCGTTCTCCGGCAGGTAGACGGCGCGGCCGACCAGCACCTCCTCGACGTCGAAATACTGGGCGAGCATCTCCGTGGTGATGCTTTCGGCCGAGACGTATTTGAACTGCTCCTTAATCTTCGGATGCCGGCGCAGCGCGCGAAACGCGCCCGGACCAAGGGTCAGGCAGTTCGGGTCGCGACCGATCTTCTTGCGGACCGTCTCGCGGCCGTCGTCGATCACCACCATCGGATCGGAGGCCGGGTCGGACCATTTGTCGGCGCCGACCAGCACCTCGACATGATCGGCGGCATAGGTCGCGGGGTCTCGCACGAGATCGGCGGTCTGTGTCTCACGGCCAAGATGGATGATGTCCTGGACCTCGCGCGTCGCCTCGGCGCCGAGATCGATGTGGGGAACCTTGTCGGCCTCTTCCGCCTGTTCGGTCGGCACGAGACCCTCCAGGGCCTCCTGGAAGAGCGAGATCGGATCGGAGGCGTAGCCGTATTCGACGCGCATCGTCTCGGCGCCGGGCGCGCGACGCGTATTGCGCTTGCGGAACGACTCCTTGCCGAACTTGATGACCCGCATGTTGCGGTTCGGCACGTCGACGACGGGCAACAGCAGGTGACCGATCATCTCGGCGTTCTGATAGCCGCGGGCCTGGGTCGTGAGGATCGGCTCGACGACGGCGGCCTGGCGGGTATTCATCGGAGGTGCCATGGAGCGCGGCCCTTTTTAGCGGATGATGAGGGTGACGATGTCACCGGGAGCGGCGGCGGCGCGGATCGCGGTGCCGGCGGGGTTGTTGGAGGTCGCGCCGCCGGTCGCGGCGGGCTGGCCGTTGGCGTCGGAATAGACCTTGGCGCCCTTGGCGATCGCGGTGGCCGCGACCATTTCGACGATGCCGATGCCGATGATCGCCAGCGGCTCGCCGGTCGCGGCGTCGGTCTTCGAAACCCCCTGGACTGCGGCGTCGACGCCGGCCTGGGCATCGTCGAAGCCGACGAAGCGCGTGGCCGCGATGGCGCCGGTGACGGCCGGGATCGTGTAAACGAGAGTGGCGATGTGGGCGGGGATCATTCTTGTCTTCCCTGTTCGAACCTGCGACTTCTGGGGTCCCCGTCAGCGACGTAGCGGAGCGAGGAGCTTAAGGACGGGACCGCTATGACACCGCGCGCACGGCATCGAGCCAGGCGACGTCCGGATGGGCGCGCTGGTACTCGGTGGCCTTGGCGTGGGTGTCGAGGCCGGCGGCATCGACGGTGAGGTTGTCGGGCGAGGCGAAGGACGCGCCGCCGGCGCCAGGTGCGGCACCGAGATCGGTTCGGCCGTAGGTCACGACGACGGGCGCGGCCTGCATCAGGCTTTTAAGCGTTTCGACCGGCTGGACCTTGGTCTCGCGCCCCTCGGCGTCGGAGAAGGACAGCTCGGTGAGGGTTTCGCCGGCGACGGCGTCGAGCAGCGCGACCGCTTCGGCCTTGCTGGCCGGCAAGAGGCGGCCCTCGTCGATCCGGGCTTCCGCGAAGGCTTCATGCTCGCGATGGCGCGCCTGCGCCTCGCGTTCCTGGTGAGCGCGCTCGCGGCGCTCGATCTCGGCCTCGCGGGCGGCGAAGTCGGCGCCGCCCTTGTCGTTCGTAGGGGTGTTCACGGGCGACTCCTGGGAAGGATGGGGTGGGGTCCCCGCCAGCGGCTTGCCGCTTAAGGGCGGGGCGGATTTGCCGAGTGCGGAGAAGCTTTTGGGACCGTCATCCTCGTCGGCGCGGCGCTCCAGCCAGTCGATTTCGTAGGACGGCAGGATCTCGTCGGCCTTCTCCAGGCCGAACTGGTCGATGAAGAAGTCGCGGCAGCGGCGAAACAACGAGGCGCTGTCGCGAAAGCCCGGCTCGCCGAACGAGCCCCGATCCTTGAATTCGATGGTCACCGTGTCTTCGATGGGCGCGGAAAAATGCACGGGCTTCAGGCCCGGAACGGCGGGGGCGGCGCCGCCGAGGAAGCCGATATGCCGAGGATAGTAGACGCCGGGGATCGGGTTCGCCGGCGCGTCCGGCATGAAGAACGAGATCGAGATGCGCCGATAACGCTTGGCGCGGACGGCCTCGGCGAAAGCCGGCTCCAGATCGCCGATGGTCGCGATCAGCCGTTCCCCCTCGCCGTCGTAGCGAAAACTCGCGGCCCAGCCATAGGCCGGCGCGTCCGACTGCGGATGACCGACGACGACGGGCGCGGGATGGTTCTCGGGATCGTAGACGTCGGCGACCGAGGACAATTCCTCGGCCGAGAACGACAGCGCGTTGCCGCTCATCGGCGTGAACGTGCCCGGCCGGAACACTTCGATGTCGAAGCGCTCGCCGTCGTTGGAACCGGGCTTGCCGCCGGAAGACTTTGACCTGTCGTTCATGACGGCAACGATGGCAAAGCCGCGCGACGTCTTAAACGTGCAGTCTGCAGGGGCAGAGGCGAAGGAGACGAATACCGATGATCGCGCCGTCAAACGCGGATGCGATCGCGGCAAGGACGGCGGCTTCGTCACAGTGCCGCGTTAGAGGGTGTTAGAAACGGCGCGACCGGTCCGGCCGGTGGTTCGGGACCTCCACAGGGGCTCGCGCGCGTCTGTGGGCCGTTCTGACGCGATCGGCCGGAAGACCCTATCGGCCGTCGAAAATCATCTCCTCGGCCAGTTCGGCCAGCTCGTCGATATCCCCCTCGCCGAAACCGAAATAGGGCCGCGCCGGGATGGTGACGCTTCTGCCGCGTCCGGCCTTGCCGCCTTCGTTCTGGATCGCGGCATAGGCAAGGTCGAGCGTGCGGACCACCGCCCGGAACGCATCAGGCGCGGCGTGGATACCGGTCCGCAGCGTGCGCGAGACTTCGAGGATCGGTGAGGCGCTGCCGCGCCTCGCGACCGTCGCCGGCGCCAGTGGTTTCCAAGCATCGCCGTCTGGACCGCGCTGCTCGCGAAACCGCGTCTGGGTCTGGTCGAGCATCAGCTCGGAGGCGGCCGCGTAGAATGTCGCCTTGTCCTCGATCCGGTCGAGAAGGTCGCCGATCCGGGCCGGGGCGTTGCCGCCGATCCGGATGGTGAGGCCGATCCCGGTCACGGTTCTTGTCCATCGCGCCCAAGGCCCGGCGCGTGTTGCCATTCATGGTCGATCGCCGCGCCGATCTCGCTCTCGGTCGGCGCCTCGCGAAGGTTCGGATCGACACGCCCGGCGGCCGTGCGGGTGATCGCCCGGATGGCGCAGGAGCACAGCCAGCCGTTCGGCGTATAAATGCGGTCCCAGACGGGGTCGTCTGCGGGCAGGGTGAGCCCGTCGAGCCGCAGATGCCGGACGCGCGGCCGCCGCGGCGTCCGGGTCGCGCCGTGCCGATACTGCCAGAACGGCAGGACGTCGGTCAGCTCGCGCTGTTGCTGGCGGCGCCCTGCCGCGTGGCTCGTCGACAAATTCGTCCAGTAGATGATCTTCGAGCGCCAGCCGAACCGCTTCGGCTCGCTCGCCAGGCGCTCGTCACCCGACCATTTGCCGCTGGCGATCAGCTTGGCGAACTCGGCCCGGAAACCTTTCAGGCCGGTTCCGGTCTCGATCGCGTCAAGCAAGGCGGTCCGGATATCCTCCAGGACGTCGCGCTTGGTTTCGCCGGCGATCGCGAAGCCGGTGTCGTGGGCCGATCGGTCGAGTTCGCCCCAGATTTTCGAGGGCATCGCCACCTTGGCCCGCAGAAAGTCCATCGCCCGCTTGAACGGCGCCCCCTTGAAGACGAGCTCCGGTTTGGCCGCGAAGGCGGTCCCGAACAACGCGTTGCGGCCGACACCATCCTCCTCGGCCTCGGCGACGACGGAGGCCCGGCCGACCAGGCTGGAAAACAGAATCGCGTCTCCCATGACGGCGGCGAACCGTGCCATCCCCGGCAGCGTCCCATCGATGTCGACCAGCGCCTCCAACGCAGCCATGTCGTCGACGGATGCCAGCTTGTCCCTCACGGCGATCAGCCACTCCGCCACCGCGAAATCCAGCGCCGGCACGAACGCGTCGAACACCGCGTCGGGCATGTGCGCCTGGCCAAGCAGCACCTCGTCGGGCGCGGCGAAGGCCGGGGACGCGGGCGGTGGAGATGTCAAAGGGGTATTGTACCCACTTCGAACGAGCAGCCCGAAGGCGACGCCCGTTTTGGCGGGCAGCAGCCCTTCGCCGTCAAACAGTCCCGGAGCCATCGCCGCCATCGCCTTGATCGGAAGGATTGCCGGTGCCGCCGGCGTTCAAGGCCGCAACGACGGCTTTGGTGGGATCGTTGGTCGCGACGACCTTGCGCCGCGACACCTTCACCAGCGCCGTCACCACCTCCTCCGGCAGTCCCTCGACGCTGTCGAAGGCGGTCAGGAACGCGCGGGCGTCGCCTTCGTCCTCGATATGCGAGGCCGCGACGACGATGAAGTTCAGCGCCTTCACCCGCTCGGTGTCGGCCGCCGCCTGTTTCTGGCGCGCATCGGCGATCGCACCCTCGTTCTTCGGCCGCTGGCGCCAGCAGCGCGGCACCGCCCGGCCGGGAAAGTTCTTGGCGACCAGCCAGGTGATAATCGACGAGCGCAGCGTGTCGGAAAGAAGGTCGCTGTCGGCGTCGATGATCTGGCTCTTGGCCTCCGAATGCACCTCGGCCGCGCCCAGCGAGCCGATCTTGCCGATATTGGTCGAGAGCGTCTCGCCGAGCACCGCCTCGGAGATCTGTTCGTCCCAGTATCGCGCCCAGGCCTCATGGTTCGCCGGCGCCGAGCGCTTCGCCTCCAGGTAATCGAGTTCGGCGCCGATCGGCAGCGTGATCGCGCCGGAATGGACGAGGCCTTCCAGCGCCACCATCAGCTCGCGCTGTTCGGACGGCAGCATGCCGATCGGCACCTTGGCGACCGGGGTCGGCGAGGCGTATTTTTCCAGGAAGGTCAGCCAGAAGGCGAAGCCCTCCCGTTTGAACAGCACCGGCCAGAACAGCCGCGTGCCGAGCCCGAGCCCGTAGGGATCGTTTCCTTTCGCGCCGAAGCGATGGACGATGAACTTCATGGCCGGCAGTTCGATCCCGCGCAGCATCGCCTCGCGCGTCAGGAGCCTCGGCCGCCAATGCTCGTCGAACACGATCCGCCGCTGGTCGATCGACACGATCTGTTCGGGCACGATCCGGTTGCCATCGCGCCGCCAGACGATCTCCGACACCGCATAGCCCTTCAGCGTCGCATCGAGCAGTTCCAGGCAGTACCGGTCGAACGGCAACGCGGTGAAGACGTCGGTGATGAAATCGGCGACCTCGGCATCGGCCGCGTCGTCCGACGCCGGCTCGATCGACCACTCGCGGGCCACCAGCTCGTGCTTGCGTTTGATGATAACGGCGTAGGCATGCGGATCACGTTCGATCTCGTCATAGATCGCAAGGCCCTTGCCCTGGCCGCGCGCGATCAGCGTCTCGTCCGTCGGGCGCAACACGTCCGTATAGTACGGGATGGTGATGTCGTTGCGCACATGCGCGATCAGCCGCTTGGCGTCGGCCGGAAGGTTCTGCCGCGCCGGCGGGGTGTCCGCGCTCGTCGTCACGTCCCGTGTGTTGCTCAAAGCCTGTATCCTTGCATGGTGCTACGCGACGATAGGACGCCAGAGACTTTCAGGCCGCTCGACAGCATCGACGCCGAATGGTGAACCGCCCCGCCCCAGAGCATTTCCAGGCAGTCCGGCCCGTCGTCATGGGCCGCGTTCGGAAACTGCCGGAGCTGGTCGATCAGGACCGCTTGGCTCTTGTGCAGCCGGATGAGGCCGCCGGCGATCGGCGGCTGAATGCGCTCGATGCGCAGCTGCTTGTCGGCGATCGGCACCACCGGCACGGTCGGCAGCGCGACGCCCTGCTTGACCGCCTCGGTCATGATCGAGGTGCGCAGGAACTCCTGGAACTGGACGGCCTCGACGAACCAGAGCTGACATCGGTGCAGCCGCTGCATGGCGATGACGTCGGTAATGATCGCGTCCGGCAAGCGCCGGCGGATCGAGGCCTCGATCACGTCGAGAACGCCGCTCTTGCGATCGAAGCCGCCGACGAGGATCGCCGACGGATCGCGGCCGTGGCCTTTCTTGCCGAGCGAGGGGTCGATCGCGCCGAAGGTGATGAGGTCGGGGATCTTCATCACCCAGAAGACGAAGTCCTTGAACATGGCGTTCTTGGCGATCGGCTCGTTCTGCCGCTCGCTCATGAAGCTGTCGCGGTCCTCCGCCCATTCGATCATCAACTGGACGAGCGGCTGCATGTCGGGCCAAACGACACGGGCGCCGGCGTCCATCGCTCCCTTGTTGGCGGCATAGAACGCCCGCGCTTCGGCAAAGGCATCGTCGGCCGCGTTCTGGACGTGCTCGGCGAAGATTTCCCAGAGATCCATCCTGTCCGGCCATGACAGGATCGCGTCGAAGCGGGTGACGCCCCAGCCGCTCTTGCGGGCCTTTCTCGCCAGCACCGCGTCGAAGTGCAGGATCGTCCCGACCAGGATGCAGTCGAGCGAGCCGTCCGGCGCGCCGGACTTCAGGACGGCATTGTCGAGCCAGCGCTCCAGCTTGTCGCGCTGATCCGGCGAACGGACCATCTCGTCGTCCTCGACGTCGTCGAGCACAATGAGGTCCGGACGATGCGGGCCGTGCCGGCGACCGCGCACCTTCTTGCCGCGGCCGAGCGCCTCGATCCGGGCGCGGGCGATCGTGATCGCATCGACGCGCCAGACCCGGCCGGGCTTCAGTTCGGGAAAGTCGTAGGCGAGGCGCGGATTGACCTCGACCTCGGCCTTGATCGCGTCGAGCAGCAATTCGGCCTGTGTCGAGCTGTCGGAAATCAGGATCGGAAAGCGTTTCAGCCCGACGAGCAAGGACCACAGAACGAATTCCAGCGAACAGATCGTCGACTTCGCCGAACCGCGCGCTGCGACGACGCATTCCTTGCGACCCTGCCGATCCCGCACGATCGCGGGCAGCTTGATTTCGAGCGCGGCATGCAACGCGCTGTCCGGCTTCTCGTGGTAGTGCGGGAAATACGTCTTGCGAAAGAACGCGAAGCCATCGGCGATGTCGAGCGAGCGCTCGCGGCGGACGGCACTTTTCGCCCGGTCAGCCGGAAACGCCTCGCATTCGAGTTCGATCGTCTGGCGGATGGCCGCGCCGATCGCCTCGATCGAGGCCATGAAATCCTTGGTCGAGAGCTTCTTCACGATGCTCGCCCCTAATGCCCGTAGGCGTCGGCGATCGAAGCCCCGAACGGTTCGAGGATCTCCAGAAACGCGATGCCATGTTCGGGATGGTGCTCGGCGATGAAACTCGACAGGCGCCGGATGACGTCCTGGGCGACGCCGAGTTCGGAGATCTTCGGCGCCAGCCGCCCGGCCGAGGCGACCATCTTGCCCATCGCGTCGGCGAGCGAGGCCAGCAGCTGCGCCTTCTTCTCCGCGGCCATGTCGTCGTCGCTCTTCAGCCCGACGATCGTCGCCTGCGCCAGCATGACGAAATCCTCGACCGTCGCCGCGACGACGCTTTCGAGCCCCTCGCCGGCGACGAGATGGGCCTGGCGACGGGCGTGCCAGTCGTCACCGCCCGCCTTGGCCTCGCGCTTCCAGCGCGAGACGCTGCCCTCGGAGGTGCCGAGCGCGGCGGCGATCGTTGGCAGCGATTGCCGCTCGATGACGTAGCGCCGGCGTGCCTCGCGCTTTTTGTCGACCCCGTGCGCCATCACCCGTCCTCTTCGATCGGCGCCGGCGTCGCGCCGACGATCCGCCCGTCCTCGACAACGATCGCGTTGTCGCTGCGCACCGTGATCGACTTGTCGTACGCGCCGATCGCCGGATAGCTGGCGGTGATCTCCATGAAGAACCGGCCATCGGGCAGCCGCGCGAAGTCGCAGCCGGGCAAGGTCCGCGAGATCGGAAGGACGGCGAAGGTCGTATCCGCCTCGATCAATCGCCGGCCCGAGGCGGCGCAGGGCTGCGAACCCTCGTCACCGATCAGCTCGGCAATGATATTGACCGGAAGGTCGCCGGAGAAACTCTGGCGATAGGCGATGGCGACGTCGCCCGACGGCAGGATGACGACGCGCGTGAAGGCGAACCAGAGGCCGGGAGGCGCGACCTGGACGAATAGCCGCGCGCCGGCGTCCCAGATGACCGCGAGCGCCGCGAAGATCAGCACGATCCGGGTTACCGTAGCGATGAGATTGGCGAGAAGACGGCGCATCATTTGTCGCTCCCCCCGGTGTCGCGATCGACGCCCAGCGAGCGGGTCAGCACGGCCTTGAGCGTGTCGCGAAACCAGGTGGCGTCGATGCCGAGCGCGACGGCGACGAGAAACAGGTAGATCGAGACGTCGACCGGCTTGGCCCACAGGTCGAAGCCGTAATCGGTGACGAACAGGCCGAGGACCAGGGCGAGGGCGACGGCCCGAATGATGGCGGCCCAGGTCATGCATGCGTCCAGGTCATCAGGGCGGTCGATCCGAGCCAGGCGGCGGCGGCGAGCGGATGAACGGCGTAGAGAACGGCCGCGCCGCAGATGAGCGTGGCCGTCGTCGCCACCGTCGCCGCCGATCCGGGCTGAAGGGTCAGGGTGCGCCGGCGCATGGGTGCGGTCAGATCGCCCGGTCGTTCGCCGAGTTCTTCGGGAACCAGTAGACGGTCACGAAACCGAGCCCGGCGTTGGCGACGCCGACGATCACATAGCCGAACCACGGCATGACCACCTCCGGCGGGATGGCGATCGCCGCCGTGCCGATGCCGCCGACCGCGGCGGCAACGCCGCCTCCGACCGCCTTGGAAATCTTGTGCCAGTCCATTCTGTTCACCTTTGGTTTGAGGTCAGGGCCGGATCGCCGCGCGAATGGCGGCCGTCGCGGTCTCGATCGTGTCGAGGAGAGTGGGGATCGTGGCGGCCGGTCTCGGGGCGGCGGGCGCCGCGGGCTCGCTGGAGACCCCGAACGCTGCGCCAAGCTCCCGCTCGACATTGATCCGTTTGGCGCTTGCCCAGACCGGCGTGCGCCGCGACGTCAACCGCGTGTATTCGGTCATCGTCCCGTCGTTCGACCATTCCCCGTCGAAGAACAGCGCGGCCTCCTTCTTGCGGCGGGAGAGGACCGCCGCTGGCTTGCGCCAGGACAGGAAGGAGGCGCGCGCCCCCGCGATCCTGCCGGCCTTCCAAAGGTCCGGCCAGGATGCGGATCGGATGGCCCCGGTGTTCCAGTGAAACGACAGCGCGCCGGCGAACTGCGCCTTTGTGAGATCGTGGCCGGCGAACTCCGCGCGGACCGCCTCGGCGTAGTTGTTCAGCGCCCAGGCGTAGATCGCGAAGCAGTGCTCCAGCGTCTGCGGCTTGTCGATATAGCGTTTGACGTCGTGGCCGGTTGCGGCAGTCAAGCCGACGCTCCACGTCAAGACGCTTACGCTGTCCAGGTAGGCCTGCCGGATGACCGCCTCATGGGAGGCGATCTCCAGGGCGACCGCATAGTCGACTTCGGTGCTCGTGCTCATGCCGCGACAGTGCGGCCGGACGGGCCTGCCTTGGAACGTGCAGAGTGCAGGATGCAGATTGCAGGGCGCAGGGTCCCGCCAGCGGCTTGCCGCTCAAGGGCGGGGCAACAAGCGCCCCCGCCAGCGCCGAACGTGCGCCGCTACCGCGCGAAAAGGTCGGACTGTTTGGCCGACGTCGGCAGTCGGCGGGGGCGCTGCGACAGGATATGGTAGACCTGCCGCACGCTGATGTCGACGCGACGGGCGATCTCGTGACGGGTCAGACCTTCGTCGTCGAGCCGCCAGACCAGCTGCCAGCGCGCTTTCGCCGACAGCGACTGGCGCGGGATGTGGATGCGACCCGGCCCGAGATAGGCGCGCAGCGCTTCCGCCGCTTCGCGGCCGATCGCATCGACGAAAAGCTGATTGGGCGGCCCGATGTCGCGGGTCATGCCACCGATCCTGGCGCACAGCATACGTGTCGCCGGCGCCCCGATCACATGGATGAGGTCTCGGATCGACGGGGATGCCGTCGCTTCGGTCAGGTACTCTTCGGTCGGATCGGCCTCGATCGCAGTCGCATCGACAACGCGCGCCGCGCCGTCCGGATGGGATCGCCGCTCCATGCCGCCATAATGCGAAAACCCGAAGAAATCAGCCACGTGCAGAATGCAGGCCCCGTCGCGTGTGGGATGTGAGACGTTCGGGATAGCGCGGATCGATAGGAATGCAAACCTGTCTTCGCCGATCATTCTGCTGCAAAGGTTCCGAGGCGACCTTCGCGGATTAATTGCGGTCGATGACAGAGGCCGCTTTTCGACGAGCGCCGACCACGGCATCGACCCGATCGGGTTGGACCTCCATCAGCGTTGATGGAAGCCGAAAGGACAGCAGAAATGCGAACACCGCCAGTCCGAGATAGATGTGCTCCAGCCAGATCGTGGCGCAGGGATACTCGTCACTCAGAAGGGATGCGGCAAAGATCAAAAGAAGGGTCGTGAGGTACACGTAAAAGAGCCACTTCTGACGGATGAGCTTGTTCCGTATCACCTGCCGCTGGGTGGCGGCCATTTTCCAGCTCCCCGGCAGGACTGACTGGTCGCCCAGCAGTGACATTATGGCGATCAGAAAGCCCGCCAGGATCGAGAATACGGTGACGATAACGTTGGCGGCATTCTCATTTGCGTGAATGAGAGGCTGGAAAAAAACTGATGCCCCGACACCGCACACCATAGCAAACAGGACAAATGCCCAGAATGCCGGGGATGTCGATCGTTGGGGCATTGTTTTCGTGGCTCCGGTCACCCCTGTGGCTCTTGCAGCTCTCGGATATATTCTATCATTTCCGCCCGCACATGAAGATACGAAACTGATTTTCCAAACGGCTCAAGTCTGATCGGCTTATTCAGAAGCACATCATTTGCCCGGATTTTGCGGCCCGAGAGGGTCGTAATCTCAAAGCCCTCGTCGTCGTCCGATATGACGTCTTCGGCGACTTCGACCAACTGGCTCTGCCCGATCTCAGTCCCGGACCGTCTGTCGAACTTGAGGAAAACCTCGACTTTGAGGTCTTCCGCTTCAGCCGCCACCGCCGGGTCCCGCGCGAGCAGTGCATTCACCGTCTCGATTACCTTGCCTACTAACTGCTCACGAAGCGATCGTTCGCGATGCGCTTCTATCTCGTTAATTGCAACTTGGCTCGCGACCCCTCGAAACCGCACCTCCTGGACGCCCTCTCGCCGAACGAGGTCCAAGGCGTCGACATCGACGCGGTTGCTGAGGATAAATTGCACGTCATCGGCTTCCATCTGTGCATTGTCCGCCAGTCCATCCACGAAAGTCGAGATTGCGTTCTCATGGAGACCACAGCGACAGACAACGACATCATTGCCAGCAACCAAAAACATCAACTCCCCGTCTAGGAAGTCATTTCCGGCCGGTGGTGATAGCAAAGACAAATCCGGATTTGCGTGTGGAACGAGTGCTACCTGGTCGTCGGGAATGAAGGCAACAAAATGGGCCGCAACGAAATTGGGATCCCCCTGGAACTGGCGGCATTCCAGGACCTTATCACCTGCGGCAACGCGCCGTTGCGCACGATCTGGAATTGCGTTCCCGAGCCTGCGCAGGACTTCTTCGAGCGTTTGCGCCTCGCCAAACTCTCGGAGGCTCGTGGCCCGCTTCAGGCTTAATGTCTTCTTGATGGATCGTTTTGCCACTCACATCCTCCACTCAATGAGGGGGGGCGGATTCAACCGGTCGTCGCAACACTTCGACAATGGAGGTTGCGGTGAAGAAAATGGAACAAGATGTCGAACACGGTGTCCAATCCGA
>NZ_JAZHLJ010000033.1:0-42544 GCF_036549495.1 Aurantimonas sp. C2-5-R2 | reverse complement strand
AAAACAGCCTATCCACTGGCCGGGTTTTACTCCGGCGCGGCCGACCCTCTCGCCGCCGCTTCGTGGCCTAATTTGTCACCGCCCTACACAAATTGTCGGCGACCGCGATCATCCTCGTCCACAACCATCCCACAGGGTCTATTTCTGTCACGCAGGATAACGCTCTATCCAATTGAAACATATTCGTTTTGCGACTTGTCGTACTCCCGGATATTGTGGCAAATTGGGGTCGGTTTTTAGGGGGATCAACCTCCCTTTTGACCCCAGTCGCCGACCCCTTTTACCCTTCTGGAGACCCCACTCGAAATCCAATGGGAGAGCCCAATGCCAAGCCTTACAGATGGAGAAATACGCCGCGCCTTGAAGGAGGTGGAACAGACCGGAAAACAACAAAGCCTTGTCGACGGCGAAGGGCACGGTACCGGCCGTCTCATCCTGACCGTGAAGTCGATGCCGACCAGAGTGACTGCGGACTGGATGGCGCAACAGTGGCGCGATCAGAAGCGCCTCAAGAAAAAGCTCGGATCATATCCGTCCATGTCGCTGAGCCAGGCGCGCGAGGTCTTCAATCGAGATTTCGCGAACCTGATTCAGAAAGGTCGCAGCATCAAGATTGCCGACGACACTCGCCCTAGCACTGTCGCAGATCTTTCGACAACACCCTCCACGACCAGCGTGATCGCCCCCTTGAGGACAAAGCCCATTTCCTCGCCGACATGACTGAAAGCGCCATCGGTCGAGCCACCCGGATTCACGATATGGATGTTGGCCTCCAATAGATGTTGCCGCGCGACCGGAGGCAATCGCTCCAGCATTATCCCGACGCCGTTGCGGGATCGGCCAAGTCCGATCACAGGGCGTTCGCCAGCCCTGTGCACGACGGTGTCCGCATCCTCTGCGGCCTGAAAGAGGAAGGCGATATTGATCCCAAGAGCTTCGACGAGCTTCCTCAGCATGGTCAGCGTCGGATTGACCTTTCCTGTCTCGACCTTGGATAGCATGCTCTCGGAGCACCCAACCTTCTGGGCGAGTTGTTTAAGCGAGAGGTTGTGCAGCGTTCGCATGTGACGCAGCTTCAGGCCAAGATCGTGGGGAAGCGGGTCTTCCTTACTACTCATACGAAGTCGCCCCCGGTTCGTTGTTCCCTACCCCCGCTCATGCAGCTTCCGGCGGGGATCTGTACGCCTTTCATAAATCGATCGGCGGAAGAAGTGGAACCCGCATCCGTCCATAAAAATCCCATTCGCCATCTCCCTCGAATGTCGGTTTCACTCACAGATGAAGATGGCCGCAATCCTCCTTTTTACTCCAGGACGCGCTTCTGTTTCCTGGCAATTCGGTGCTGCGCAACTGCGGTATCAGTATCGATGAGGACGCAGGCCTACGCCCGTCATTCGTCAATATGTGCGTCTTGGCGCGGTCAGCTTCGCTTGCCAATCGGCAGGGGTCCCCGCACCGATGGAACGACATCCGAACAGAAATCCACCTGGATGGACTTGCCTGGAGAAAGTGGAGAGCTCGTCCGAAGGAACGAGGAGCAATTCATGGGCAAACCGCAGCGCCGGTTCGGAAAGGAAGCCGTACGGCTTGTCGAGACGAGTGTACGCACGCAGCGTGAGATCGCCGAGGATCTCGGCATCGGGCTGTCGACGCTTCGCGGTCGGCTCGACAACCACCGTGAACGCGATCTGGAAACACCGACTCCCGAACGCGGGAACACCTGGCAACCATGACGGGCGGGTAGTTGTCGTCGATCAGCCGAACGGTTCAGAAATCAACGATGGTCTCAGGCGGCGCCCAGGCATTCGCCACCGTCGATCACCAGCGCCTGACCTGTCATGTAGGATGAACGGTCGGAGGCAAGGAAAAGGATCGCTTCCGCGATTTCCTCGGCTTGGCCAAAACGCCCCATCGGGATGTTGCGTCTGACATGATCCTCCATCGCGGCCCGCCCGCCCATTTGGCGCTCGAATCCGGCATTGAACGGTGTATCGACCCATCCGGGGCACAATGCATTGAACCGGATGTTGTGACGGGCGTAATCGCGCGCCATCTGCCGGGTCATCGCGACGACCGCATGTTTGGAGGTGGCATAAGCGATCATGCCGGCATCATAGATCACCCCGGAATTTGACGAGGTGATGATGATCGATCCGCCGCCGCGCGCCTTCATGTGTGACACCGCCGCGCGCGCCGCTACAAAATGCGCGCGCACATTCAAACGCCAGGACATGTCCATACCGTCGGCGTCCACTTCCTCGAGATTGCCCTCGACCTGGACGCCCGCATGTGAATGGAGAATATCGAGCTGCCCGCGATCGGCGATGGTTTGCGCGACCGCGCCGCCGAGCGCGGCATCATCCGTGACGTCGAGACCAACCGCGTCCGCGCTGCCGCCCGCGTCGCGGATCAGCGCCACGGTCTCTCGGGCGCGTTCCTCGCAGAGGTCGCTGACGACGACAAAGGCGCCCTCGCGGGCAAGGATTTTCGCGCCCGCGCGCCCGATCCCCGACCCCGCCCCGGTCACGAATGCGACCCTGTTTTTAAGGATCATCCGGTAGCTCTCCTCTTTTCAAATTCGGTCCCCTTGTCGCTTATTTCCGATTTGCCCCGCGCCGGAGCAGAACCTGGGCGACGACAAGCAGGAGCAGCGAAGCCGCAAGCACCATCGTTCCGATGGCGTTCACTTCCGGCGTGATCCCACGGCGGATGGAGGAAAAGATGTAGATCGGCAGCGTGGTTTCCGACCCCGCGACGAAGAAGGCAATGATGAAATCATCGAAGCTGAAGGTGAAGCTGAGCAGAAACCCCGCGAGCACGGCCGGAAGAATCTGCGGCAATGTCACCTGCCGGAAGGTGCCCCACGGTGTCGCATAAAGATCGGCCGATGCCTCGATCAACGCCCGATCCATTCCGGCGATCCGGGCCCGCACCAGCACGATCACCAGCGACATCGTAAAGAGAGTATGCGCGGCGATCAGCGATCCGGTGCCCATTTTCAGACTGGGAGCGCCACCGTCCACCGACGGCCATAGAGCCTCAAGCAACGGATTGAGAATATCGAACACGGTTACCAGCCCGATCAGCGTGGCGATGCCGATCACAATGCCGGGAATCATGATGGCGATGTAGATGACCGCGTCGAACAGAGTCCGTAAAAGCCCAGTCATCCCCTGTAGCGCAAGCGCCGCCATCGTGCCGAAAAGGCTGGAGAAGACCGACGTCACGAAGGCGACGGTCAAGCTGGTGGCCAGCGCATCCATCACGAACGGGTTCGACAGTGCCCGTCCGTACCATTGGAGCGAAAAGCCCGTCAGCTCGCTGGCGTGGCGGCCGGCATTGAAGCTGAACAGGACGATGACCCCGATCGGCAGGTAGAGGAACAGATAGACGGCGAGCGCATAGAGTCGCATCGGCTCGCCCTTAGAACATCTGGGCGTCGTCGCGCTGGCCGGAGCCGCGCTTGACGAGCCGCATGTAGAACGTGACGGTCAGCAGCATGATCGCCACCAGCGTCACCGCCACCGCCGAGCCGAACGCCCAGTTGCGCGATTGCAGAAACAGGTCGACCAGCGCGTTGCCGATGAAGAAAACCTTGCCGCCGCCAAGCAGCGCGGGGATCAGGAACTCGCCCATCAGCAGGATGAAGACCAGCATGCAGCCCGTGGCCACCCCCGGCAGCGACAGCGGCAGCGTCACCTGCCGGAAGGTAGCGAACGGCGTCGCCCCCAGGTCACCGGAGGCCTCGAGTAGCCGTTTGTCGAGCTTCTCTAGGCTGACATAGATCGGAAAGACCATCAGCGGCAGATAGCCGTAGACGATGCCTACCAAGACGGCGAAGGGCGTATTGATCAGGCGCACGCCCTCGATGCCGACCATATCGAGCAGGCTGGGAATGCCGCGCCCGCCAAGGATGAAGATCCACGCATAGCTGCGGATCAGGATGCTGGTCCAGAACGGCAGGATCACCATCACCAACAGGATTGTGCGGATGCGTGGGTTCACCTTCACCGCCAGATAATATGCCAGCGGATAGGCGATCAGGAGCGCCGCAAGCGTACCGGCCGGCGCCAGGATCAATGTGTTCTGGAATGCGGTCAGGCGGCTCGGCAGGTTTGCATATTGTTCGAATGTAAAAGCCGCGACATAGCCGCCCGCGGCCCCTCGTTCGCCGAAACTGAACACCAGCACGACGACGAGGGGCACGACCAGCATGGCCAGGAACCACGCGCCCGCGGGCGCCAGCAGCAGCCGATTGACCCATTTCCGGTCCATATGGTGTCTGCGCCCGCCGCTCAGGCTGACTTGAACCGCGCCATCAGTTCGGCGCGGTTCGGATCGGTCAGCGTCGCCGCTGCGCCGAACTCCAACGCGTCGAGCAGTTCCGCCGCCGGATAGAGGATCGGATCCTCGAGGATTTTCTTGGGCAGCAACTTGTTGGTGCGGCTGTCAGCGACCGGGTAACCATGGGCCAGCACTTCGCGGGCGTTGACCTCCGGCGTGATCAGGAAATCGATCAGCGCGTAGGCCGCATCGCGATGCTCGGCGCCCTTCGGAATTGCATAGTAGTCACTCCAGATCTCGCCGCCCTCGCGGCCGAGCACATAGTGGATTTCGGGAATGTCGGTGTTGAGCTGCTTGCCGTCGCCGGTCCAGCAGATCGTCAGCCAGGCATCGCCGTTGCGCATCGCCGGCTGGTAGTCGCTGGAGATGGCGAAGAGGTGCGGCTTGACGTCGATCAGCAGTTTCTCGGCCTCAGCCAGTTCGGCAGGATCGACCGAGTTGAACGAATAGCCAAAGTATTTCAGCGCGTTGCCGATGGTGGTGAGCTGGTAGTCTTGCACCATGGTGCGACCCGAGAAGCTCTCGCGGGTCATATCGAAAAACTGCTTCCAAGTGGTCATTTCCTGCCCGTCGAGATGGACGGTGTTGACCGCGAACCCCGTAGTGCCCCAGTTCTTCGGCACCGCGTAGAGTGTGCCGTCCACCGTGCCCGCGTCCGCGAAGCGCGGCTCGAAGGCCGAGGCGTCGTAGCTCGACAGCTTGGCAGTATCGATCGGCTCAATCAGGTCTTCGCCGACATAAGTGGTAATCGTGTAGTTGGTCGGCACGAAGACGTCCCAGCCGCTGCCACCGGCCTGCAGCTTGGCCAGCATCTCCTCGTTCGATCCGAAGACGTTCATCTGCACATGGGCGCCGGTCGCTTCGGTGAACGCCTCGAAGTTCGCCGGGTCGTGGTAATTCGGCCAGGTGGCCAGGATCACGCGGTCGCCGATGTCGCCCTGTGCCCAGGCGCGGCGCGGGCGCAGACCCGGCATCGCCGCGCCCAGCACGGCGGTCGCCATGCCGAGCCCGGTGACGCCCAGGAAATGCCGCCTGCTGACAGAGCCTTTTCGGTAGCGCCAGAGTTCGGCCATGAATTTCTGGCGGCTGATGGGGGTCGTATCCTTGGTCATCGTCTTCTCCCAGTTTTCGACAGTCTCAGGACGCGAGGATCCAGTTGGCCTCGCGGCCCCAGGCCACATGAGCGGGTTCGCCCGCTTCGAAGGGCTTTTCGCCCAGTTCCTGTCGGCGCGGCGCGAGGGCAAGGAACTCGCCGAGCCACTCGTGGCGCAGAAGATATTCCGTGTGTTCGCCGAGGAAAATCCGGTTGAGCACCCGCGCCTCGATGAGTACGTCGGCGCCCGCCTCAATGCGGGTGGCATCGCGCGCCAGACGGAGCTGTTCCGGACGAACGCTCACCGCCACCTTCTGGCCTGGAGAGTGCGCGAATCCGTCGGCTGGCGAGACCGAAATCCCTCCGACCAGTCCGACGCGCGCTCCATTCTCGGTCACGACGCCGTCGAAGATGTTCGAACGTCCCACGAAATCGGCGACGTAGCGGTTCGCAGGCTGGTCATAGAGCTCGCGGGGGGCGCCCGTTTGGACGAGATGCCCCTCGCGCATGATACAGACGCGGTCACTCATCGACAGCGCTTCCTCCTGATCGTGGGTCACCAGAACAAAACTGATCCCGAGGGTGCGCTGCAAATTTTGCAGTTCGAACTGCATCTCGCGGCGCAGCTTGCGATCGAGCGCCGCCAGCGGTTCGTCGAGCAACAGCAACTTCGGCTTGTTGATCAATGCGCGCGCCAGGGCGACGCGCTGCTGCTGCCCGCCCGACATCTCCCAGATCCGGCGGTTCTGATATCCGGCCAGGCGAACCAGTTCGAGCACCTCGGCCACCGCTCGCTCCAATTCCTTCTTCGCCGGGCGCGGCCGGCGCTGACGCAACCCGTAAGCGACATTGTCCTCAACATTCAGATGAGGAAACAACGCATAGTGCTGGAAGACCATATTCACTTGGCGCCGGTAGGCCGGCACCCCGTTGATCCGCTGGCCGAGCAGCAACACGTCACCTTCGGTGGGCTGCTCAAAACCCGCGATCATCCGCAGCGTGGTGGTCTTGCCGCAACCGGACGGTCCCAACAGGGACAGAAATTCGCCCTCGACGATCGCGAGGTCGATATCGCGCGCGGCGACCACTGCACCGAACCGTTTCGTTACCCCTCGAAACTCGGCAACCAGAGGTTTTTCCTCCGCCGTCAAGCCTACCTCCCGATACGGACTTTTCTTGCAAAAGATCCCAATGGCGACATAGATCAATGCACCGATGAACCGTAACGACAGGTCGCGATCCTTGTATATACCCCATTTTGAATAGGACCTCGGCATGCCGCCCGGCTGCTCGATCGGGTCGGTATCGCCGAGCAGGCTGTCTGGGGACGATAGCCGAGCGCGCTGGCGCCGCTGGTCCTGCTTCCCACGATTGTCGACACAGCCTTGCAGAATGCGGCGAAACGTGGAGTCGACGTGCGCCTGCTCGTACCCCGGCGAGGAGATCCTCTGGCCGCGGGGTGGGCAACCCGCGCCGCCTATGAGCCGCTTCTGGCCGCCGGCGTGCGGGTTTACGAGTACCTGCCTCGCCAGCTTCACGCCAAGACGTCCGTCATCGACGAGGAATGGTCCATGATCGGCTCGGCCAACCTCGATTACCTGAGTCTGTTCGTCAATCAGGAGCTGATTCTTCTGGCGCACGACCGCAAATTGGCGGAGGCGTTGCACTTTCAATACCACCGGGACGTTGGGGAAGCAGCGGAAGTGATTCTATCCGAGTGGCAGGGCCGAGGATGGCGTGAGCATGGGCTTGAGTTGGTCGGCTGGGCTGGACGCCGACTTTTTTAGGCGCCTGCGCAGACCCAAGGCGGCCGAAGAGCCTCGTCACCTAGGCTCCGCCTTGGCACTCGATCCGACCTTCGGAGCAGCCATAGGCGGAGCGAAATCCGCCGGGAGTCCGAGAGGACCGTTGCAGCAATAATGGGGGCGGCGCGGAACTGTAATGCCGGGGGCGTCCTCGCGTCTATAGAAATGAATGGCGGTTCCATTCAGGTCGGGTACCCCGACGGTCCGGCCGTGATCGAGGCGCGGACGCATATGAAAGGATGATGGCAATGCACACAGATACGAAGCCTTCGAGCGTCAGTTCGGCCAATCGGAGCGAGGGATCGTGCTGCGGTCATGGAGAGCCCTCTCCAGCCGATACAGTTAAACCCTCGGCCGCGCCTGAACGGTCTCCCGCGGAGCAGCGGGCGGAGCCGCCGCGAGAGGCGGTGCAAGGCAAATCGACGAGCTGCTGCTGCTGCGGTAGCCGAGATTTATAAGGGTCAGGCAGAAGACAGGTGCCGCTCGTCGCGGCGCCTGGACGGTCAATCCCAACCATCCGCGCTCCGACCGACGGCCGGAAGGCTTGTTTGGGCGCTTCAAGGAGATAAGTAGTGACCACTGCGACATTGGACGTCGGCGGCCTCTTTGAAGAGCTCGACCATCTGGGCGTCGAGAAACGGCTGAAGCAAGTGCGGGGCGTGCGAAACGCCAGTTCCAGCCCGGCCTCCGGCAGCGTCACGGTCGACTTTGACGAGACGTTGACGACCATCGACAGGCTGAAACAGACGATAAAGGCCTGTGGCTTCCGCTGCCATGGCGAGGTGATGCCGCGCCATGTCTGCAAGCCGGACCTGGCGAAGCGCTCCCCTGAGGTTGCCCCGATACCAGCGTCGCACGAGGGCCATGCCAAGCATGCCAAAGCCGGCGTCATCCGGGGGCCAGCTCCATCCGCCTCCACCCAGCCGTCGACTGCGCCCCCGCAGGATGAAATGGCGCACGAGATGGGCCACGGGTCCGGCGCCGAGATGCAGGCGATGGTTCGCGACATGCGCAACCGCTTCTGGATCGCGCTGATCTTCACTGTACCGATCTTCATCTATTCGCCGATGGGTGAAATCTTCACCCCGCCGGCGCCCCCCTTCGGGCTGGAGCTCGACCTGTGGTTGTTCTTCCTTGGAACCATCGCGATCGTCTATCCTAGCTGGCCGTTCTTTGTCGCGGCCTGGCGGGCGCTTCGTAACGGTGTGCTCAACATGGCCGTGCTCGTCGTGCTCTCGGTGGGCACAGGTTACGTCTTCAGCGTCGGCTCGACCTTTTTCTTCCCCGGCGTGCAGTTCTACGAAGCGGTGGCGGTGCTGCTGGTCTTCATCCTCCTAGGGCATTGGCTGGAGATGCGGGCACGCGCCGGCGCCTCGGCGGCGATCCGGACGCTGCTCGATCTTGCCCCACCCATGGCCACCGTGCTGCGGGACGGCCGCGAGACCGAGGTGCCGACCGCCGAGGTCCTGGCCGACGACATCGTCGTCATCCGGCCGGGCAACAAGATTCCCGTCGACGGCCAGATCGTCGAAGGAGAGTCGCTTGTCGACGAATCCATGCTGACGGGCGAGTCGATGCCGGTGAACAAGACGCCCGGCGATCAGGTCATCGGTGCCACGATCAACAAGAGCGGCAGCTTCAAATACCGCGCGACCAAGGTCGGCGCCGACACGGCGCTGGCCCAGATCGTCAAGCTGGTGCAGGAGGCCCAGAACTCCAAGGCGCCAGCGCAGCTGCTCGCCGACCGGGCCTCGCAATGGCTGGTGGTGATCGCGATCGTCATCGGACTCGCGACCTTCGCCGTGTGGTTCTGGTGGATCGGCTCGCCGTTGCTGTTCGCGCTGACGCTCACCATTACCGTCTTTGTCATCGCCTGCCCGGACGCGCTCGGGCTGGCGACGCCGATGGCTGTCATGGTCGGCACCGGCCTGGGCGCCATGTATGGCATCCTGTTCAAGAATGCCGGCGCGCTTGAGGATGCGACCAAGCTCGACATTATCGTCTTCGACAAGACCGGCACGCTGACCATGGGCCAGCCGCGGGTGGTCGAGGTCGTCACCGCCGAGGGGCGGACGGAAGAGGACGCGCTGCGGGCAGCCGCGGCGGTCGAACGCGGCTCCGACCACCCGCTGGCGCTAGCGATCATTGAGCGCGTCGAGGGAATCGACGTGCCGCAGGCGCGGGCGTTTCTCAACCGCGAGGGCATGGGTGCACAGGCCGAGATCGAAGGAGAAACCGTTTTCCTCGGCAACCACCGTCTCATGGACGAGGAAAAGATCGACCTTGGCGCACTCGCGGACGAAGCCGAGCGGCTGAAGGGCGAGGGCCGCACGGTCGTGCATGTGGCGCGCGGTGACCGGGTTCTCGGTCTTATCGCCATCGCCGACGCGCCCCGCCCGAGCGCCAAGGCAGCCATCGCCAAGCTGCGAGAACGCGGCGTCGAGGTAGCGATGTTGACTGGCGACAACGAAGGGACGGCCAGACGAATCGCCGAGGAACTCGGCATCGCCATCGTGCTCGCCGACGTGCTGCCTAGCCAAAAGGCCAACAAGGTCAAGCAATTGCAGGCGGAAGGCAAACGCGTCGGTATGGTCGGCGATGGCGTCAACGATGCGCCCGCACTGACCCAGGCCGACGTCGGCTTCGCCATTGGGGCCGGAACCGACGTGGCGATGGAGAGCGCCGATGTCGTGCTGATGAAGAGCGACCCCTACGACGTGCTCGGCGCCATCGAACTCTCGCGCGCTACCTTGCGCAAAATGCACCAGAACCTGTTCTGGGCGGTGGCCTACAACGTCGTCGCCTTTCCGATGGCAGCCGGTGTGTTTTATCCATTCGTCGTCAGCCCCGAGGTCGCGGCGCTGGCCATGTCGGGCAGCTCCGCGCTGGTCGCGGTCAACGCGCTCCTGCTCAAGCGCACGCGGCTCGAAGGGGTGGGCCGCGGCCAATCGTCCGAAACCGACGCCGATCGACCGGTTGCGGCGGCCGCCGGATGAGGCGGCCGGGGCGAATCAGGTCCTTCGACCCGGTGTGACAATCACCCCCGGCGCAAACGGCTCGGACCATCGGTGCCCGGCGCGTGAAACCTGGTGCCATTACTGCGACAAGTGGGAGAAGAAAAATGACCCCCGTCGAGCCATTTCTCCAAAGATACCGGATCGCCTACTTCTCCATGGAGATCGCGGTCCGACCCGAGATGCACACCTACGCGGGCGGGCTCGGCATCCTCGCCGGCGATACCGCCGGGTCCGCAGCCGACCTCAACCTTCCGATGGTGTTCGTGACGCTGGTCAGCCGGGAGGGCTATGTCGGCCAAGAGATCGGGCCCGGAGGCGAGCAGATCGACCATCCCGATCCTTGGGAGCCAAGTAGTTGGGCCACCCCACTCGATGCGATGGTGGCGGTGACCATCGAAAGCCAGCCGGTGTGGATCCGGCCCTGGCTGCATGTCCTGACATGCCCGCTCGGCAATCGTATCCCGATTCTCCTGCTCGATACCCAACTTGAGCAGAACGACCCCTTGGATCGAACGATCACCGACCGGCTCTATGGCGGCGGCGACGTCGACCGGCTGAAGCAGGAAATCGTTCTGGGCGTTGGCGGCGAACGGCTGTTGCGGGCGCTCGGCTTCCAGGTGGAGACCTTTCACCTGAACGAAGGCCATGCGGCGCTTCTCCCGGCCGCGTTGCTGCGGCGGCATAGACGACAATCGATCCGGCCGGGCGACGGGGCCCTTAATTACGATGCAGACCCGGTGCGGACACAATGCGTCTTCACCACCCATACGCCCATCGAGGCGGGACACGACCGCTTCGCCTATGCCGACGCCGAACGCCTGCTGGGCGATTTTCTCGAACCCGACCAACTCCGCCTCCTGGCCGGAAGCGACAGGCTCAACATGACGCACTTGGCCCTCAACGTCTCAGGCTACGTGAACGGAGTGGCCGAGCGCCTCGCGCAGACGACCCGGCGCATGTTCCCCGGCTACGCCATTCGGGCCATCACCAACGGCGTCCATCTTCCGACCTGGGTTCATCCGGCCTATGCCCGGTTGTTCAACGGGGTCGCGCCGGACTGGGCGCACAATCCGGAAACGCTCGCCGATGCCGACCAGTTGCCGGACGGGTCCGTCTGGACGGTCCACCAGGAAGCGAAATCGGCATTGCTTGCCGAAATCGAGCGGTCGAGCGGCGTGCGGATGAATCCGAATGTGCCGCTGATTGCCTTCGCCCGGCGCATAACGGCCTACAAGCCGCCCGATCTTCTTTTTTCCGATCCGGAACGGCTGAGGGCGATCCATGCGCGCTACCCGTTGCAAGTCGTGATTGCCGGCAAGGCGCATCCGAGCGACGCGCCGGGAAAGCAGCTGATCGAGCACATCCACCGCCGGATCGCCGATCTTTCGGACCAAATCCCGATGGCGTTCCTGCCGAACTACGACATGGCCGCGGCACAGACCATGGTGGCGGGAGCCGATATCTGGCTGAACACGCCGATTCCGCCTTTGGAAGCTTCCGGCACCAGCGGAATGAAGGCGGCCCTCAATGGGGTTCTGAACTTCAGCGCCCTGGACGGTTGGTGGATCGAGGCCTGGCGGGAAGGTGTCACCGGCTGGGCGATCGGCGATGGCGGCCCCGGGACGGGAGAGGAGGATTCGGAAGCGCTGTATGCCAAGCTCGAGAATATCGTGCTGCCGACTTACTACGACGATAGGCCTCGATGGATCGAAATGATGAAACAGGCCATCAGCAAGATCGGACCGCGCTTCAACAGCCAGCGCATGATGCGCCGCTATGCCGTCGAAGCCTATCTGAGGTGAAAGCTGACAATCATCGTCAGGAATTGACGTTCCACTGCGGCGGCCGCCGCTGGACGTGGCTGGCCGGTAGCGCTCGCGGGTCCCTGTAACGTTTTGTCCCCTCCTCCGTCTTTTCCTGTGAGCCCCAGCGAGGCGATCCGAATCGCCCTGTGGGCGGCAATTCGTGATGCGTCAGCCGGGGGCAGCGAAACCGAGATGGCGATATTCGTTTCGCCTTGAACAGCCACCTCGAACCACAACGAGGACAAGATGAGCGCAATCAGCAAAATCCGCGTCGCCGTGAATGGCTACGGCGTGATCGGCAAGCGTGTCGCCGATGCGGTGGCCTTGCAGGACGACATGGAAGTCGCCGGGGTGTCGGATGTCGACGCCGACTGGCGGATGCGAATGGCGACCCGGAAGGGCTTTCGCCTTTTCGGCGCCACCGGCGAACATGCCGGGGCAATGCGTGACACCGGTCTCGACGTCGAAGGAACTCTCGACGACCTCCTCGCGGCGGCCGATGTGATTGTTGACTGCACGCCGAAGCGGATCGCGGCGAAGAATGTCGAGCGCTACCGCCAGAGAGGCATCAAATTGATCGTCCAGGGCGGCGAGAAGCATGAGGTCACCGGCCATTCCTTCGTCGCGGAGGCGAGCTACGCGACGGCGATCGGCCGCGACGCAACCCGCGTCGTCTCCTGCAATACGACCTCGATCGTCCGCACGCTCACGGCACTGAAGCATGCCGGGCTGCTTTTTCGGGCGCGCGGAACGCTGCTGCGGCGCGCGACCGATCCCTGGGAAAGCCATCTCGGGGGCATAATGAACACGCTCGTGCCCGAGCCCGAGATCCCGAGCCACCAGGGACCGGACGCCCGGAGCGTCGACCCCGAGCTCGACGTCGTCACCATGGCGGTGAAGGTTCCCGAAACCCTGGCGCACCTGCATTACTGGTCGGTTCAACTGACCCGGCCGGCGGACAAGGAGGACGTGCTCGACGCCTTCCGCTCATCGTCCCGTATCGCCCTGATCCGCATCGATGCCGGGCTGACCGCGCTCAACGCCGTGAAGGAATTGATGGCCGATCTCGGCCGGCCGCACGACAATCTCTACGAGGTGGCGCTCTGGGCGGACATGCTCAAGGTCGAGGGCGACGAACTGTTCTACGCCTACATGGTCGACAATCAGGCAATCGTCATTCCCGAGACGATCGACGCCATCCGGGCGCTGACGGGAATCCTCGGAAGCGCGCGGGAATCGATGGCCAAGACCGATGCGAGCCTCGGCATCGGTCAGCTCGCCGACGTACTTGGCAAACCAGCATGAGGACGACCAGAGAGTATCCGACCTTGTTCGGCTTGGCGCATTGATGGCGCCGCCGACGTGGGCGGACGCCGTTACCCAACACCTGTCGTGGCGTACGAAACGCCCAGCAATGACGGAGGCGAACCATGTTCAACCTGTTTCACCGAAGCGATGAACCCGCCATCATCTGCGTCGTGCGTGACGACGCGCGGTTGCCGCGATTTCTGCGCGGCCCGAACTGGGAGTATGAAGGCAAGGCTGGCACTCTCACGGGGGCCACCGCCGCGCTCGACATGCATGCCGAGGTGCGCATGTCCAAACAGACCGGCTATTATCTGTTCACGCGGCTCTAGTGAATAAGGTCCTGGCTTGTGCCATCGGGCGACTCGATCGCGGGCCTCACAGCATTGACGGATATCCTTCTCAGCAAGGGGGAAAGCCGGGATGAGCAAGACCTGGATTTGGACGGCGATCGTGCTTCTCCTGATCGCGGGAGGCTCCTACGGTCTTTATGTCTATCTCCGGCCCCCGCCACTTCCCGAGCAGGTTGTCTACGGAAATGGCGTCGTCGAGGGCACGGAAATCCGGGTGGCCGCCGAAGTGGCCGGCCGCGTCGTCGAAAGTACGCTCGTCGAAGGCGGGTTGATCGCCGAGGGTGCCCTGCTGGTGCGGCTCGACGACACCGATGCCAGGCTGAACAAGGCGCGCGCGGAAGCGGAGATCGAAGCCCTTGGGGCAGAGCTCGTGCGCGCGGAAAGCGAACTCGAAGTGGCCCAGCACCATCTGGGCACGGCCGAGAGCGAACTGGAACGGGTGCGCAAACTCAAGGAACGCGGCACGGTCGCGGCCCAGACGCTGGACATCGCACAGAATGCGTTTCACGCCGCGCAAGGCAATGTGACAGCGCTTGAGGCAGGGACAACCGCGATGGGCAAGCGCATCATCGCCGTCCGGCGCGAGATCGACCTTCTCGACAACCAGATATCCAAAACCCGCATCACCGCACCGCTGACCGCCACCGTGCTGATCAAGGCGGTCGAACCGGGCGAATTCGTTCGACCGGGACAACCCTTGGCAACGCTGCTCGATCTTACCAGAGCGGAGGTCCGTGTCTTCATACCCGAAAGCCGGATCGGACAGGTGGAACTCGGCGCGCCCGCGCCTGCGCGTCGATGCCTTCCCCGACCGGCTGTTCGAGGCACGGGTCGCGCGGGTCGATCAGACCGCGCAATTCACACCGCGTGACATCCACATGCCGGACGAAAGGGTCCGTCTGGTCTTCGGCGTGATGCTCGCGATCGACAATCCCGACGGCGTGCTGAAACCGGGGATGCCGACCGATGCCTGGATCCTGTGGCAACCGGACGCCGGATGGCCCGAGCGGCTGTTCGTGCCGACATAGGAGACGGCCGGCCATGGCAACCGACGATATGATCATCGAGGCCGACGGGCTCGGGCGCCGGTATCGGTCACTCCGGGCGCTGAGCGACATCGACATCAAGATCGGTGTTGGCGAGATCGTCGGCCTGGTCGGGCCGGATGGCGCGGGAAAAACGACGCTCCTGCAGCTTTTCGCGGCGATCCTCGACCCGAGCGAAGGCCGGTGCCGGGTGTTGGGCCACGACACGGTGAAGCAGGCCGCCCGGATCACCTCGGCGATCGGCTACATGGCCCAGGGTTTCACGCTCTACGACCGGCTGACCGTGGCCGAGAACCTGTCTTTCGCCGCCAAGATCCGCGGCGTGCCGGGCGACGTCTATATGGCCCGACGCCGCCGGCTGCTCGACATGGCGGGGCTGGCGCCCTTTCTCGACCGGCGGGAGGGCGCGCTGTCGGGGGGAATGCGCAAGAAGCTCGCGCTTTGCGCCAATTTGATCCACGAACCGCCGCTGCTGCTTCTCGACGAGCCGGGGCTCGGGGTCGATCCACTCTCACGCCGGGAACTATGGCAGATCCTCGGTGATTTCCGCGGTCAGGGAACGACGATCGTGCTTTCGACATCCTACATGGACGAGGCCGACCGATGCGATCGCGTGGCGTTTCTGGACCAGGGCCGGTTGATCGCGCTCGGGCGACCCGAGGAGTTGCGCGGGCGGGCGAAAGGACATGTCTATGCCGTCGTTTCGGACCGGCCCGCGGAAGCCGAGGCGGCACTGCACGGGATGGCCGGGGTTCTCGGCATCCAGTGGCGCGCCGACAGCGTGCGTTTCGTGATGAAGCCGGACGCCGATCTGCCCCAGTCCGAGCGGGCGCGTCTGGACGCTCTTGGACAGGTCGCCCCGGCGGAACCGCGGATGGAGGACGTCTTCACGATCCTGCGCGGTGATGAGGCCGCGCCGGATGAAACCGCCAGCGCAGTCGTCGCCCGGCCGATCACCGATGCGGCAGAAGGCGTGACCGGTGGGATCAGCACACAAGGGCTCACGCGCAGCTTCGGCGATTTCGTCGCGGTGGGGGATGTCACTCTCGCCATCGCACCGGGCGAGATTTTCGGTTTGCTGGGGGCAAATGGCGCGGGCAAGACGACATTGATCCGCTTGCTCTGCGGGCTGTTGCCGCCCTCCGCAGGCAGCGCGACGGTGGCCGGCGTCGACGTTTTGTCGGACCCACGTCGGCTGCGGCAACGGATCGGCTATATGTCGCAGCGCTTTTCGCTCTACCCCGATCTGACCGTCGGCGAAAACCTGTCATTCTTCGCCAGCGCCTACGGGCTGTCGCGGCGCGAGGCGCGCGAGGCCATTGGCTGGGCAGTGGACATGACAGGACTCGGTGGCCAGCGAGTCGAGATGGTGGCGCGCCTGTCCGGAGCGGTGCGCCAGCGCGTGGCGCTCGGCTGCGGCATCCTGCCATCGTCCGGCGGCGCTCTTCCTCGACGAGCCGACCTCGGGCGTCGACCCGCTGGCCCGGTTCCGGTTCTGGCGATTGATCCGGCTCCTCGCCGAGGAGGGAATGACGGTCCTCGTGACCACGCATAATCTGGAGGAAGCCGCCTATTGCCACCATCTCGGCCTGATGGACAGAGGCCGCCTGATTGCCACCGGCGACCTGCCGGCGCTGCGCGCGCATTTTCCTGGCCGAGCACTGGAGACGGCGGAAGATATTTTTCTGGCTTTCATGGAGCGTGAACGGGTTACCGCCCGGTCCGAGAGGGCCGCCTCATGAAACTTTCACGCATTCTGGCCGTGATTGAAAAAGAGACGAAGGAAATCGTCCGCGATCCCGTGACCGTGGCGGTGGCATTGCTGATGCCGCTGGTGATGCTGTTCCTATTCGGCTACGCGATCTCGTTCGATGTGGACGGTGTCGCGATGGGTGTGCTCGACCACGATCGGTCGGCCGAGAGCCGAGCACTTGTCGATCGCTTCCTGGCCAGCGGGTATTTCGTCATGGCCGACGGCTATCTGAGCGCGATCGAGGTAGAGACCGCGCTGCAACGCAGCGCCGTCAAGCTTGCGCTGATCATCCCGCCAGGTTTCGCGAACCACCTCGCACGAGGGGAACCCGCGCCGGTTCAGGTCCTGGTGGACGGGACATTCTCGGCAACCGCCAATCTGGTGGCGGCCTATGCCAAGGCGATCATCGCCGGCTTCGGTGTGCAGACCGCACCGCCGATCGAGGTGGCAGCGCGGGTCTGGTACAATCCCTCGCTGCGCAGCGTGAACTATGTCGTGCCCGGCCTGTTCGGCGTCATTCTCATGGCCTTCCCGCCGCTGCTGACCGCGCTTGCGATCACCCGTGAAAAGCAGAGCGGCTCGATCCAGCAGATATTCGTCTCGCCGCTTACGCCGGCAGAGTTCCTGTCCGGCAACCTGATTCCCTACGGTCTGATCGCGTTCCTGCAGATCGTCATGGTGATCGCGGTGGGTTTCCTCTGGTTCGCGGTGCCGCTCAAGGGCGGCCTCGCCCTGCTGCTCGGGGTCGGTCTGGTCTATGTCTTCACCACCGTTGGCATCGGGTTGCTGGTCTCGACGCTGACCAACAGCCAGCTCGCCGCCATGCTGCTGGCGCTTATCATCTCGCTGATGCCGTCATTCCTGTTTTCCGGCTTCCTGTTCCCGATCTTCACCATGCCGTTCGTGTCGCAACTCTACACGCGGCTCTTCCCGGCGCAGTATTTCGTGGATTTCTCGCGCGGCGTGGTCCTGAAAGGCGCGGGCCTGGCCGAACTGTGGCCGTCGGTTCTGCTGCTGTTGGCCTATACGCTTGTGATCTTCGCGCTGGCGGTCTGGCGGTTCCGAAAGAAAGTGGCGTGATGGGCGCGCGGCTCGCAGGGCTGCTGGTCAAGGAGCTACTCCAGTTCCTGCGCGATCCGCTGATGCTGATCCTGATCCTCTGGCTGTACACCGCCGAGGTCGTGATCTGCGCCTACGCGCTATCCTTTGAGGTCGAGAACATGCCGATGGCCGTTGTCGATCTGGACCGCAGCCCCCAAAGCCGCACGCTGGTGCGGAGGTTTCTTGCAACGGATGTCTTTGCCGACGCCGGCCGACCAGCTAGCGCCACGGAGGCCGGCGCTTGGCTGCAGGCCGGACGCGCGCGGGTTGCGCTGATCGTGCCGCCAGGGTTCCAGCGCGATCTTCTGGGCGAACGCCGACCGAACCTGCAATTGCTTCTGGACGGATCGAATTCCAACATGGCAGCCCAGGCACGGGGCTACGCCCTGGAGATCGTCGGGCGCTTCGCAGCCATTGGCGACGGTGGCACGGCGGCGGGGCCGATGCCGATGGTGCGGGTCTGGTACAATCGCGACCAGACCTTCACCGCGTTCGTCGTGTTGTCGATGGTGGCGCTCGCGGCGCTGATGGTCGGCGTCATCCATCCCGCCGCGTCGATCGTGCGCGAGAAGGAGGCGGGAACGATCGAGCAGTTGCGCGTCACGCCGATACGGACGCCGGAACTGTTCGTCGCCAAGACTCTTCCGACTCTGGTGATGGGACTTCTGTCGGTGTTCCCGAGCCTGTTGATTGTCTGGTGGTTCGACATCCCGCTGCGCGGCAGCCTGCTCTTGTTCCTCGGCCTCACGGCGATCTTTCTACTCAGCGCCATCGGCATCGGTGTCCTGATCGCCAGCGTCAGCCGGACCCTTCAGCAGGCGCTGCTGCTGGCGTTCTTCGGGCTCTTTCCGCTGATGTTCCTTTCCGGCACGCTGGCGCCAATCGAGAGCATGCCGGAAGTGCTGCTGATCGCCTCCCTGGCAAGTCCGTTGCGCCACTACATGGACGTGACGCTGGGGATTTTCCTGAAAGGCGTGGGAATCCGCGAATTGTGGCCGAGCGCGCTGGCGTTGCTCGCGATCGGTATCCCGCTTTTTGCGATGGCCATTCGGATATTCAAGCAAAAAGACGCCTGAGAAGGCAAAAACCTCTGATTGCTTCGCTGCCAAGCTGTTCTCGTCCCATCCCCGTTTATGAGCATCAAGGGTCCGCCGCCTGGACCTGTTCTCTCCGGCTAAATCAGACAAAATAGCGGCTCGCCTAGCCGATGCGCACCGCGCCGTTGTCGAGGAATTCGTAGGGCGGCACATCGAGGTTGCGCGGCGCCGGGCTGCGCCGCACCCGGCCGGCCGTATCGTAGACGGAGCCGTGGCAGGGGCAGAACCAGCCGCCCCAGTCGCCGTGGGGCGCGGCCGGGTCCTGCCCGAGCGGGATACAACCCAGATGCGTGCAGACGCCGACGACGATCAGCCATTCCTCCTGGATGACGCGGGACGCGTCGGTGGCCGGATCGATCAGGCCCGGATCGTTGTCGTCGGCCCTGGCCCGGGCGATCTCCTCGGGCGTGCGGCGGGCGATGAACACCGGCCTGCTCCGCCACATCGCGGTGATCCGCTGGCCGATCTCGACGGAAGAGAGGTCAATGTCGACCGAGGACAATGCTAAGACGTCCGCCGCCGGGTTCATGCTGTCGATGAAGGGCCACAGCGCCACCGCCGTGCCGACCGCCGCCATCGCCCCGGTCGCGATGTAAAGGAAATCGCGGCGGGTCGCTCCGGCCCCTTCGGCCGGAGATTCGGAGCCGCTCATGTCTGCTGACATCGCAATGCCTCCTTTCTGCGCGCACGGCGGACCGTCGCCGTCACGTCACTCCTTGGTGTCTTCGCCGCCTTCCTCATGCGGATTTTCATCCGGCATGTGTTCCATCAACTCCTTGATCCGGGACGGAACGTCCGCCTCGGAGAACGTCTTTTGCTCGTCCGTGTCATGCACGAAGGCGATGAGATCGGCCAACTCCTGCCCCTTGAGTTCGATGGGATCGCCGAGTTCCTCACGCTGGAGAGCCACCATCGCCTCCGCCCCCCGCCACATCTTGGCGGCGAAGTCGAACGGATTCATCGGACTCGGCATCGTCGCGGCGTCGAGCGGCGGCGCGTCCTCCCCGCCCACACCGTTGATCGAATGGCAAACGACGCAGCCCTTGCTGGCGAACAGCTGCTTGCCACGGGCGGCATCCATCTTCGGCACGATGACACCAGGACTCATCATGTTCTGGTCCATCATGCCCGATCCGTGGGTGGCCGGCTGCTCGTCACTGGCAGCATAGGCCTGGCGAGCGATGGGCATCGTGAGCGCGAGCGCACCGGCCAACAGTGTTATCGTCAAGTTTTTCATGAACGTCTCCTTCGGTTTGCTTCCTTCGGTTGGCGAGGCTTCGGTGATCACGACAAGATACCTTCAAACCCTTTGCCATGATCGGAATTGGCCGGACGGGATCGGAGCATTTGCCAATGGCTCATCGTATGACCTCTCCCGTCCGGCGGCCCAGCAGGCGCGGCACGAAGCCGGGTACGCGCCGTGCGTATTCCGCGTAAACCGGCCCAAACTGAGCCAACGTTTCCCGCTCCTCCTGCCGGGCCAGATGGATGTACATCCAGACGAGAACGGGAAACATCGCGAGCGTCAGCAAGGTCGGCCACTGGAAGAGGAAGCCGAGCATGATCAGGATGAAACCGACATATTGCGGATGACGGACGCGGGCATATGGACCCGTGGTCGCGAGTCCGTGTTGCTGCTGCGCCCTGTAAAGGACGCGCCATGCTGAGGAGATAACAACGAAACCGCCGCCGATCAGGACGAAGCTCAGAAGGTGGAACGGTCCGAAATGTGGGTTCGCCTGCCAGCCGAACAGCATTTCAGGAAGATGGCCGGCATCATGGGTGAGCCAATCGATGCCGGGGTAATTGGTCTGCAGCCAGCCGGAGAGGAAATAGATCGTCAGGGGGAAGCCGTACATCTCGGTGAAGAGTGCGACCAGGAACGCGCTGAAAGCGCCGAACGATCGCCAGTCCCGCCTGGTTTTCGGCTTGAAGAAGCTGAAGGCGAACAGGATGAAGATCGCCGAGTTGACGACGACCAGGAACCAGAGGCCGTAAGAGGCTGTCTCCACCATCAAGCCCTTCCCTCATCCGACGATCCGCCGTGCCCCTGGCTCCCGTCATGGCCAGGGTGCATCCACCAATGCATCATCACACAGATCGCCAACAGGCCGCCGAGCAGCCAGTAGTCTCCAGGAATGTGAGCACGATGCTCGTAGAGCAGCATGAAGCCGGCCGCTCCGAGAAAGACGAGCAGAGCAATCCCGGCCCGCGATGTCCAAAAACCGGGATGTTCTGAATCGCGATGAAGCATGCGACAACTCCTTCGGCCCGCGCGAAGAATCGCGAAGCGCCTAAAACCACAAGGCACACTTTCCAACGCCATTATGGTGGCGTCGCCACGAAGGAAGAGGCCGGACAGCACGATGCATTCGGGCTGCCTGCTCTTGTGCCAATCGCCGCGGCAGATGCTCGACTGCGGGGTGAGCGATTATCCTTTAGGCCCTGCACCAAAGCGTGTTTCCGGCCGCTCGGATATACAGACGCACGACCCCGCCCGGCGTTACAGCTGTCGCGTCTCTCATAAGGGGCTCGTTTATCGTCCATATCCAATGGACCATTCGGACGACAGGCCGCCGCCCCGCGCAGTCATATTGCCGCGCCGGAGCCGCCTCGAAAAAATCAATCGGAACGTACGGCAAGGATGGATCCGCGGTGGAGTCAGCGTGAACGCCAGCTCAAGCAAACAGCAACGGACATTCACGAGCGCATTTGTTGCGCAGGATGATGTAGATCAGATGCAGCGTCCCGAGGCCCGCCAGAAGGCAGAAGAACGAGATATAGGCATAGCGCAGCAACCAGATGTCCAGGACCACGACCGCGATGATGGTGAGCCCGAAATAGCGCATGTGCAAGTAGCGCGACAGGAGCGGCGGCGCGATGATCAGAAACAGGTAAATCACATAGGTGAACCAGCGTGGCATCATGTAGTCGAGCAGCATGGTCCCCTCGTAGGCCAGCGAATCGCGGTTGACAGTGACGCTGATCCAGTCGGGGTAGATGGCGTGCGGAATGTAGAGCGCCAACCCGAAGGCGACGCCGATCACGGTGAGTGCAAGGAACAGACGCTTGCGCGGGCTCTCCGGCGGTTTCCAATACGTAGACCGAAAACGGGATCCAGATCGGCCACATGAACCACGTAAAGAAGATGAACCCCATCGCGCCCCAAAGCACGGTGAAGGAATCGCCGGTGTTCACCCCCCACCAGACATTGCCCTCCATGAACTGCTGGATACCTGCGAAAAGCGGCATCAGCGCCACCGGCAGATAGCGGGTGTTGATCTGAACGGCCTTCCAACTGGCGAAAGCGCCGCCGCCGACCAGAAACACGCTTGCGGCAAAGCTGACCGGGGCTGACAGGCACATGGGCGCGTCCCTCCACAACCGACATCATCGACGAGGCCAAAGCCGACCTGCCGAAAACCCGATACGTTTTTCCCGCGCCTTTTTGATTGATTCAGCGCAACCCGCCGCAGCGACGGTGCGTCAAACCTCGCGCCTGCGTCCCAAGAAACCGAGGCCGATCAGCACGACCGCGCCGAGTGCGAAGTCCCAGAGCATCCAGGTCAGCAGGTTCCACGTCAGATTTTCACGCGGCGCAGCCGTAGCGAGTTGAGCACAACGGACAGGGACGAGGCGCTCATCGCAAACGCGGCGAAGATCGGTCCGATCAGAATGCCGAGGAACGGGTAGAGGATACCCGCCGCGATCGGCACGCCCGCGGCGTTGTAGATCAGCGCAAAGAACAGGTTCTGCTTGATGTTGTTCATCGTCGCGCGACTGAGCTTGCGCGCCCGCACGATGCCGTCGAGATTGCCTTTCACCAGGGTGAAGCCGGCACTTTCGATGGCGACGTCGGCGCCGGTGCCCATGGCGATGCCGACATCGGCCTGAGCCAGAGCCGGCGCGTCGTTGACGCCGTCGCCGGCCATCGCCACCTTGCGCCCCTCGCCCTGCAGTTCCTTGATGATGCGCGCCTTGTCCTCGGGCAGCACGTCGGCGCGAATCTCGTCGATGCCCAGACGCCCGGCCACTGCCTTGGCCGTGCGCTCATTGTCGCCGGTCGCCATGATGATGCGGAAGCCTTGCTTGTGCAAAGCCTTCAGGGCGGCTGGCGTTGTCTCCTTGACGGGGTCGGCGACGCTGACCAGGCCGGCGATCTTGCCTTCGAGCACCACGAACATCACCGTCTCGCCCTGGTCGCGGCGCGCGTCGGCGGTTTCGGACAGGCGCCCGCCGTCGAGCCCGAGATCGACCATCAGCTTGGCGTTGCCGAGCGCCACCGCCTTGCCGTCGACGACGCCTTTGACGCCCTTGCCGGTGACCGCCTCGAAATCGTCGGCGCTCACCATCTCGACGCCGCGCTCTTGCGCCCCGGCGACGATCGCCTCGGCCAGCGGATGCTCCGACCCTCTTTCGAGGCTCGCCGCCAGCCTCAGCACCTCGGCTTCGTCATGACCGGATTCCGGCAGCACCGCCACCAGCTTCGGCTTGCCCTCGGTCAATGTGCCGGTCTTGTCGACGATCAACGTGTCGACCTTGGCGAAGCGCTCCAGCGCCTCGGCGTTCTTGATCAGGACACCGGCCTGGGCGCCGCGCCCGGTCGCCGTCATGATCGACATCGGTGTGGCGAGACCCAGCGCGCAGGGGCAGGCGATGATCAGCACCGCAACCGCCGACACCAGACCGTATGCGAGCGCGGGCTCCGGCCCCCAGATCGCCCAAGAGATAAAAGACAGGATGGCGATGCCGATCACCACCGGCACGAACTTGCCGGCCACCATGTCGGCGAATTTCTGGATCGGCGCGCGCGAGCGCTGGGCANCCAAGAGATAAAAGACAGGATGGCGATGCCGATCACCACCGGCACGAACTTGCCGGCCACCATGTCGGCGAATTTCTGGATCGGCGCGCGCGAGCGCTGGGCATTGGCGACCATCTCGACGATCTGGCTGAGCATCGTGTCCTTGCCGACCCGCTTCGCCTCGATCACCAGACTGCCGTTCTTGTTGATGGTGGCGCCGGTGACCTTGTCTCCCGGCGTCTTCTCGACCGGCACCGGCTCGCCCGAGATCATCGATTCATCGATCGAGGAACGACCCTCGACCACCTCGCCATCCACCGGCACCTTGTCGCCGGGGCGCACCCTCAGCCGATCGCCAACCACGACCTCTTCGAGTGGAATCTCCTCCTCGGTGCCGTCCGGCCGGATCACCCGCGCCGTCTTGGCCGCCATGTCGAGCAGCGCCCGGATCGCCGACCCCGTCTGTTCGCGTGCTCGCAGTTCCATTACCTGGCCCAAGAGGACCAGCGTGACGATGACTGCGGCAGCCTCGAAATAAACACCGACCGAGCCGGTCTCGGGATCGCGGAATCCGGCCGGGAAGATCTGCGGGAACAAAACAGCCACGATGCTGAACAGATAGGCGGCGCCGACGCCCATCGAAATCAGCGAGAACATGTTGAGGTTCATCGTTTTGAAGGACTTGTAGCCGCGCACGAAGAATGGCCAACCCGACCAGAGGATCACCGGTGTGCCGAGAAGGACCTCGATCCAAAGCGACATCCGCTCGCCGAACAGCTCCCTGAAAAATGTGATGCCCAGATAGGGCGTCATCATCAGGATCAGCAGCGGCACGGTCAGCGCGGCGCCGACCCAGAACCGTCGGGAGAAGTCGACGAGCTCCGGATTCGGTCCTTCCTCACCAATTGGCACGCCTTTAGGCTCCAGCGCCATGCCGCAGATCGGGCAGTCGCCGGGACCAACCTGTTCGATCTCGGGATGCATTGGGCAGGTGTAGATCGTACCTTCCGGCATTTCCTTTCGATCGGGCTTGCCGGACAGGAAACTTTCCGGATCGGCCGCGAATTTGTCGTGACATTTCTGCGAGCAGAAATAATAGGTTTCGCCGCTATACTCTCGGGATGGCTTGCCCTGGTCCAGAGCCACCGTCATTCCGCAAACCGGGTCTTTGACCGTCCGGTCATCCGGCGAAACACTGGCATGGCCATGCTGATGGTGACTGTGATCTTGAGGCTCGTGCTTGTTCATCGGGCTATCCTGGCGTCCTGGTCATGACGTTCTTTCTCCGCCGGCTGGCGCGTATACGGCCGTCTCAATCAGCCAGCAGGCTCCGGCGCTCCTCGAATTCTTGCCGGTCGATCTCACCGCGGGCGAAGCGCTCGCAAAGGATATCGAGCCCGCGCTTGGTCGACGAAGGCGATCCGCCTCCCTGTGATGCTCCGCTGCCCGCCCAACGGACCGCGAGGACAATCAACACAATCAGGCCGCCCCAGAACAGGATCATCATCAGCGAACCGGAAATCATGTGTCCCCATCCCCAATCCCCACCGTAATCCCAGTAGAGCGACCGATCCGTCGAAGCTTGTGCCAAGGTCGGCAAGGAGGCCATTGCGCCCGCCATTACCGGCAGAGCGATTTTCAGTCGTTCCATCATCGAAATCTCCATCGCCCGCTTGCGGCGGTGCCTATCCCAATCCCCGTTCCGGGGTATTGTGTCTCTACAGACGAATCAGGATTTGCGGCGTTACAGCTGTCGTGACGAATCCGGCGCGAGGGGCGGACGATCTCTGTCAGGCGAGGCTGTGTTCGTTGGCGATGCCGACAACCAGACCCTTCCGGCCCTTCAGATCGATGACTTCCATTTCGGAGCCTGCTCCTACCAGTACGATCAGCGGTCGAAACCCGTCGCGACGTGGCCTACCCCGTGGCGACACCAGACACAGTCGCAGCCCACATGGTCGCAACTGGGATCGCCGAGCGGCACGCGGTGGCGCCAGCGTGCGATCGGAAAGACCAGACGGGTCAGAACCGAGGGGCGGTAAAGCCGCCGCAGCTTCGCGGTCGTATCCGAGCGGCTCCCCCCCCCGCAGAGCCCAGCGCCGGCCGCGCTCGCCCACGATATTGTAGATGTAGCGATTGCTAACGCCTGTCCGAAGCAGCGGCAGAAGCTCCCGCTGCCACAGCCGCGTATAATTGACCCCCTCGATCAGGCTGCGGGCGGCCAGAATTCCGGAGCGCAGGGCATAGCGCATGCCGAAACCGGCCAGCGCGTCCTGAAACCCCGCCTGCTCACCGATCACCGGATGCCCGCCCTGGAGGGCCGTGCGCGGCAGGCGAAAATTCGCGTAGCCGCCGAAGGGACGCGGATTGCGCATTGCCAGCCCGGTCTTGTCGACGAAGAACGCGACGGTACGCTCTGCATGTTCCGCCTGGTGCTTGAAACCAGTGAACATGCAACTCGCCACCGTGCCGCGGCCTTCGTGGATAAGGAGATAGGCGTAGCCGAGCGGCGTCAACCGGTCGTTGAAGGCGATCCAGTTACCGTCTGGGTGGTCGGTCTCGAAGACGTAGCCGGTGGCGATGGCATCGGCTGTTCTCGTCCCGATTGCGAAAACAGTCGATCCTGTCGGGTCCTCGACCCGGTCGCCAAACCGCACCTCGGCGCCAGCAACGACGGCCTGCGCGAGAAGGCCCGAATCCAGGGTTCCGTCGTCGCCACCGCGCCGCACAAGATAATGAAACGGCCGGTCGCCGTGGACACGATACGCCCTCCCCCAGGCGTCGAAGGCGGTGCCGTCACGGATCGGATGACTGCCGAAATTTGTCTCGATGCCCGCCCTGCTCAGTTCGTCGAGGACGTCCCGGTCGTCGCTCCAGTTCTCCAGCCCTTGAAAGTCTCCATGGAATCGGTTGCCGACGCTCTTGTGCCATTCGCGCACGATGACCGGTCGGCCGGCGCGCGCCAGAACGATGGCGCAGGCAAGTCCAGCCGGGCCCGCGCCGACGACGGTCACAGGCTCGCCCGCCGACGCCATCCGAACGGCGGTTTGGTCATGGACGGTCATGACTGGCCCCCGGACGTGCCATCGGCGGCGCTGCGCGTCGCCACGACTTTCTGGTGGAGACCGCCGAAATAGACCATCTTGCGCGACGCGAAGTCGCCCGGCCGCACCGATCCGGCTCGTCCTTCTGTCCTTCTGCGGACGGAGCAGCGTGATTGCCGGTTAGTCGCCCGAGTTCTTTCAGCGGCGTGATCGACATTTTTCAGACTCCGACCGGCCCGCAGGCGGTTTCGGGCTGAGCCGCGCAGTGAATGGCCGACTCCGGCTCCGCGGCGCATTCCGTATCTGGCAGGCTCGGTGCCAATCGACGCGTCAGAACGGCGAGTGCCAGCCCCGCCAGCCGCGCGGCGGGGGGATCGGCGCGCGAACTCAGCACCACCGGCGCAGATAGGCCCATGACGAGACCCGCCGCTGTGGCGCCGGCCAGATATTCCAGGTTCTTGGCCAGGATGTTGCCGGAGACGAGGTCCGGGACCAGCAGGATATCGACGTCGCCGGCAACCTCCGAGACGATGCCCTTTTCGCGCGCGGCGTCGGCCGAAATCGCGTTATCAAAGGCCAGAGGGCCGTCGACAATCGCACCGGCAATCTGCCCCCGCTTGGCCATCAGAGCGAGGCAGGCAGCGTCAAGGGTCGATACGATCGCAGGATTGACCGTCTCGACCGCGGACAACACGGCGACCTTGGGTGTTTCGATGCCGAGGTGCCGGAGGAGCACGATGGCATTTTGAAGAATCTGCGCCTTGGCGTTGAGGTCCGGGGTGATGTTGATGGCCGCGTCTGTGATCGCAAGCAGCTTCGGGTAGGTCGGGATATCGACCATGAAAACGTGGCTGACGCGCTGGCCCGACACTCGCAAGCCGCGTTCCGTGTCGAGCAGCGCCCGCATGAAGGCATCGGTGTGAATCTGCCCCTTCATCACCGCATCGACCTTGCCGGTCCGAACCAGGTCGACGCCGGCTCGCGCCGCTTCGGCTTCGCTCTTTGCGGCGACGATCATTGTACGATCGAGATCGACGCCGGCTTCCTTGGCGCAAGCCAGGATCGCTTCCGGATCACCAATGAGGCGGGGCTCAATCAGGCCGAGTGACGCGGCCTCTTGTACCGTCTTGAGGACGAGCCCCTGCTCGGCGGCGACCACCGCCACACGGATCGGCGCATGCGTCCGTGCCTGCTGGACGAGATCGTCAAGGGTCGCGGCCTGCCTAGCCATGAGCGCGCACTTTCGCTTCGGAGAAGGACATCCGCAGCAAATCCCGGGTCTGTCGCGCGATAATCAGTTCCTCGTCGGCCTTGAAGGCTTCTATCGGAACGCTGCTGGCATCCGTCGAAATGACGCGCGCATGATTGGCATTGCGGCGGGCGTCGAGCCTGAGGCCGAGATAGGCGAGCCCGTCGCAAATGCGGGAGCGGATCTCAGGCGAATTCGCGCCGATGCCCCCGGTGAAGACAACCCGGTCGAGGCCTCCGAGAGCGGCGGTCAGACCGGCCCGATGCCGGCGTGCGTGATGGCAGAAGTAGTGGCCATCGGGTAGTCCGATGCGCTCGATGGCGCCCGACCAGAGCCGCTCCATCGGCTCGTCAGCCAAAGACAGCGCGAACTTCACGCTCGACGACCCGCAGTTGATCACCAATATGGTTGGATCGGGGATCAAGGATTTTTCTCCTTTATGCCGGTGTCGCCTGTCACGCGGATGCTTCCCCCAGCGGCTGCGGTCGATGGGGCCGCGGGCTCTGCGTTCGGGTCAGGTCGAGTGGATTCCTTACGGCTCTTGCGGTGACCGCCGTGACCGCCGTGACCGAACATGTGCAGGGCGATCATTCCGACCCCGAGCGCGATCCAGATCCAGTTGTCGATTACCCATTGCATCTCGATATCTCCTGTTGCCGAAACGGTTGACCTATGCTGCCGGACTGATCGGCTTCCTCATTGGTGAGACATCGTATGGCTGCCGCCCCGAGCGCCTGTCAGCCGATCCGGACCAACGTCGCGGTGTTCGCTCGCAAATGGATCGAGGGCGACCCGAAGATCACTCAGTTGGCTCTTGAGAGCTGACACAACGGAATCGACCGTGGTGATCTGCTCGCTGTGAAATACGCCGGGACCGAACTGTCCCGACAGCATCTGACGCGCGATCTCAGCAGTGACGATCGCGGTCATCAATGCCTCGTTGCGTCCGACGACGCTCACCTCGATCGCTCGGGTTCCCTGCTTGGACTTACCGATGAGGCAAACAGCGACCGCGCAGATGTCGGAACCGATCCGCATGTTTCTCAGCAACCAGATCGCGACGGTCCGCCAATGAGGCTGGCGCATTCGCCGCCCCAGTCCCGCTCGGACGCCGACCGCGAGGAGCCAAGTCAAAAAGCGGCTATCGAAGCACAACCATGTGGAGACCGAAGGCACGTTCAACGTCGCCGGCAGAACCTGCTGGTCGGAAAAATTGAAGCGATAGGCCGTACTCGCGAAGCGCTGTCCCGGGAAACGAACACGCCGGCTTTCCGCGAAGCCGCGCACTGATAGATGCCGGCCTGCCTCCCGCACCTCGTAGTCTGCGTCGAGGTTATCCAGCATCCAGCCGATGGCGGCCTTTCCATGCCTGTCGCCCAATCCGAGCTGAATGAAGACATCGATCCGATCCGTGCGGTCCATGGCCTTCACTGCGTGCGCCGCCATCAGATTGGTCAGGCCGGGGGCGACGCCGACGCTAAGCGCGGCCGTAGCGCCGTTGCGCTTTGCCAACCCATCAAGTGAACTCACTCGACGCAGGAACTCGTAGCCGGCCGTTACATCGAGATAGTCAACGCCGTGAGACAGGCACTGTTCGACAAAACCAGTGTCCGCCTGATCGACGCTAACCAGGACCAATGCCACCCCGTCCAACTGAGTGCCGAGATTCCCCGAATTCACGTCCAATACGCGTCCGGTGACGCCCTCGCCTATTCGGGCCGCACAGGCCGTTGCTTTAGCGAGACTGCGCCCGGAGATAACGAGGCGGTTCGGAAAGCCGGGAGCAAGCTGTTCGGCAATGAGCTGTCCCACCTGGCCGTAGCCACCGATCAATAAGATCTTGGCCGGCGTATCGGACGAGCCACGGTCGATCCGCGCGTCTTCGAAGGAGGTCTGTGGAGATGCCGTTGATTGTCGCGTCGTCATCGCTCAATCCTCGGCACCGCGTTCAGCCGACTGTCCATAAAGCAGGCTGAAGGTCTGCTCGTAGACGCGGTCCCGCGCCTCGCGAGCGCTTTCCATCGCCTCGCCAACCTGCCCGATGCACAAGCGCTCGCGGTCGAGTAGCGGATGGTCCGGCGGCAGAACTGTCCGGTTCCTGGCGACGACATCGGCCAGAATTTCAACGCCCCGCATCGATGGATTGAAGGCTTCGGAAAACAGATACCGGCTGGTCCGCATCGGGTGCAGCCATTTGAGCCATTCGGCGACCCATGGATTCGTCGCGACCTGAACCCAGGGGCTGACGAAATTGCGGTAAAGCGTCTCGTTGGCCTCGGACACCGCTGCCACCCGTTCGAACGCCTCGGTCTGATGTGGGAATCTGAGGTCTGCGACCTGCCGCTCCTCGAACCTGACGGTGAATTGCGGCCTATGGCAGTCAGGATCGCCGGTGGGATTGTCGATCGTCATCTCATAGAGGCCCGGCGCCAGACCCTCGATGTCGTCGAGGCTTTCCAGAATGGCCCGGTGTTCGAGACGCGCGACCTTGGCCGAGACGAAGATGCCGAGATGGCCCACATGCGGATTGGTCAGATAGACGATCCGTTGACCGGCTCTTTTGAGATCGTCGGTGTCGTCGTAGACGGCCGGAATCCAGCCCAGAGCCTGATGCGGCGGCGTGATCTTGTCGCCGTAGGAGGCAAAGATGACGAGCGGGTTTCGAATGCGGCGAAGATCGGCCACGCAGCCGTCGCAAATCGGCATGAGCCCCTTTTCCAGCTTGTTGCCGATAAACAGGTTCTCGACGATCGCCAGGATTTCCTCGCGGCTGAGGAAATAGAACCCGTTCCACCAGCGTTCGAACTCCAGGAAGCGTTCACGCTCCGTGTCGACCTTGTGAAACAGCCCGGCATATTTCTCCCAGATGGCCTTTTCGGGTTTCAGGCTCTCGAAATTCTGGGCAAGCCAGGCACCGTCGAAACGGCCGTTGCCGAGATCGGCGGTCAGATGCGCGAGCCAGGCGCCGCCCAACAGGCCACCGCTTACCCGCATTGGATTGACGCCGGCCTCACCCGCCCAATAGGACAGGGGCGAGCCGTTCAGGACCGCGGGGCCGGCGATCCCCTCGCAGTCGGCCGATAGCAGGGTGACGGCCCAGCCCGCCTGGCAGTTACCGTAGAGCACCGGCGGTTTGCCCGGATGACGCCGGGCGACTTCTTCGACAAACCGTCTGAGCGCGTGCAGCACGTCGGCCAGCGTCTGACCCGGCGCGGGTTGGGGAAAGAACACCACGAAATAGGCGGGATGCCCCTCGTGCAAGGCCATCCCGATCTCGGAGTCGTGCTTGAACCCACCGATCCCGGGTCCGTGTCCGGCGCGCGGATCGAGGACGACGACCGGCGGCTTTTCCGGGTCGACGCAATCGTCCCAGCAGTCCTCGCCCAGTTCGGTTATGCGCAACAAGGCGTAGTTGGCGGGATGCTCGAAGCCACGCGCATCGAGGATCGTCTCGTATTTGAAATCGAGCAACGGCGGCAGACCCGCCCGCTCGTGCTCCAGCATGTTGTCGGCGCGCTGTCTGAGCGTGTCCCAGAACAGGATCGTCCGCTGCCAGACGTCGATACCGTAGCCCCAAGCATCATCCGGCAACCTTACGTTGGCCGACGTCGACGGCACCGGAGCCGTTTGCACCTCTTGCAGGCGCGGCTTGGGCGGGCTCGATCGTCTGGCGGGGACCTTGGCCGAACGGCTCCGCTTGAGGGGTGTGACTTTGCTCGCCTGCTGCATGGAAATTCTCCGCTCGCATCTTCTTGGCTATCAAGACGCAGGCCGCGAACATCCGTTACACGTCGCCGGATCGCCTGAACGTTCGGTCAAATCGCGATTTTGCCCGCAATAGATTTAGAGAGCGGGATGAGATTGATGTGAATCGGCGGGGGCCACGCCCGTCAAGCTGGCGTAAATTCGAAGGCAGCCATCTCGGCGGTCGTCATGCGGCGGCAGGCTGAAACTTGAGGATGGGATCGACGGTGACATTGCCCCAGATCCGCACGGTGCCGCCGACCACGATGGCATTGATCAAGGCCGCGTTGCTGAAAAGACCGCGGTACCCCCGCGCGGCGCCTCAGATGAAAAATCCGGCGATGATCAGTCCGCTCACCACGGTGGCGCCGACGATCGTGATGATCAGCGAGTTGGCCGTCATCCGGGCATAGCTTGTGCGGCTCAGCGCGAAACCGAGCGCCACGAACACGACGACGTCGAGAACGCCCTGTGACACCCAGTGATGACCGGTGACCGCTACCAGAGCGTCGAAAACGGTCTGGTTGCTTTCCTTCAGAACCACCAGCAATGCACTGAGGATGCTGGTGATCGAATAGGATATGCCGAATGCCGTGGCGGTGGCGCCGGCAGATTTGGTTGTAATGTCGGCGGTTTGAATCGTCGTCATCGTGTGGTCCTCCCTAGACCTGTTTGGCCAACAGGGCGACCTTGACGCCCATGCTGATGAACGCCCCGGCGCCTTCCATTGCCAGTCCCATCAGGACCACCAATCCGGAAACCCACAGTACGAGATTGCGCGTCGCCTTGACCCTGGCGACATCCCCCCTGACGACAATCGCCAAGAGGGTGGCGAGCAGCAGAAGCATCAGGAAAACATGCTCCTTGGTCTCCATGACGAAGGAATGAGAGAACGCCCATGGGCCAGCCTTGATAAGGGCCTTGTCGGCTCCGTAGTAGAGCACGTACCAGTAACCGCCGATGATGTAGGCGAGCCACATCAGGATGGCGGCGAGCATGCCGGCGCTGCGAATACGGCCGGTGTTGGCTTCGCTGGCATTGAGCGTCTCGACGAACACCCATACCGCCGCGATCATGGCGAGAACGCCGAACGTTGGGTGGAGCATCAGGATCAGTTCATTGGACATGGATTGCCTCCTCACAGTTCGCGTTGGTCGGTGGGAAGATGCCGGCGACTGAACCGGAAAACGAACGCGGCCGCGACCCCGAACAGCACCTTTGATGCAAGGCTGACCCCATAGGGCACCAGCGTCACGAAGGCGGGATTGATCGCGGGCAGGATCACAAAGAAGTTCATGGCCCACACCCCAACGAGCATGGCGACCACCGCGACAGGCTCCAGCGCCGTGCCGACAAGGCGCGGCAGCAGCCTGGGCATCAGAACGGCAATTACGATTCCCAGCGCGACCGCCAAGCCCATGTGAATAGCGAGCCCCAAAGGCACAGCGGACCGCGCGGCAACCAGTCCGGGGATCACTGATTGCGTCACGCCCCGGGCGACCATGGCGCCGTCGGACCCAGCCAGCTGCTCGTACAGGGCGATCCATCCCACTTCGATGGCGCCCCCTGCCAAGCCGGCTATCGCGCCAACCGGCAATGTTCGGTTACTGCGCGAGCGCACGGTCGCGCGAAGTCTTGTCCCGTTCATACCCGATTCCTCCATGACCCGGCTTTCAGCCAATGTTGAATAACGATGGAGTTCATCCCGAACGCAGTTTTTCCGATCGCATGTTCTCACTCCTCAAGACGCCAAGGGGCGGCATTCGTTACACGGGCCGGGACCAGGTCGCATTTGGCCGTCCGATCGATCGCCTTAATCGCTTGCGAAGAGTTCGCGAGGAGCCGTCCAGCGGGGGAACTCCAGCAGAGAACGAAGCCGGCGGCTGTTTCGACAGGCCAGGCCGTGACGCGTGGCGCTTATTTCGCCAGGTTCTCGTCCCAGAAGCGATCCAGCTCCTTCCGCCAGCCTGAATCGGTCGTGTTGTCGAAGTTGCTTCGGTCCACGGTGGGCGCACGTTCAAAAGCCGACTGCGCGGCGTTCAGAACATACAGCTCATGATCCGCCGTGGCCCGGAGATCCGTCCACCGGACCGCCACCAGCTTTTCTCCGATACCCAGGAATCCGCCGCGGGAGGCGAGCACATAGGCGATATCTTGCTTTTCGGGATCGAGCACGACGTCCTCGATCTCGCCCAGCTTCTCGTCATTCGTCGTGCGAATTTCGCCGCCGATCAGGGTATCGGCCCGCATCAGACGCGACATCCCGGTAACCGGCCGCGCGGTCTGGATGTGGGCACGACGCCAGGCAACCCGCTGATCCGGATCATCCGCTTCGATGCCACCTAGTATCTGGTGCTTCTCGTAAGTGACGCGCATCGAGTCGAGAATCCGCTGGCAGGATTGCTCGTCATCATCCAGCGCATAGACGTAGGCGGCATCGCGTAGCGCGTAGATCTTCTGGCGGGGCGTTCCCGCCATCCCGTAAACGGCGTAATAACCGGGATAGGTCGATGGCGCTGCCATGCCATAATCGCCGGGGGGAAGCACACCGAATCCAACGTCGGCCAGTTTCTGGTCGAACGCTCGCAGGTTTCCAAGGCACTGGCCCTCGACCTGCCGTCCTTCTGTCTCCTCGCCAGGCAGACTCTCTATATCGGTGGCCAAGGCGCTTGATGAAACCGCGAACGCCAATAGCGTCGCAGGCAACGTAAAACGAAGATTGTCCATCCTTCATTCTCCCATCATCGGTTGCTGTGTCGTCTTGCGTGCTTGCGGGGCAGAAAGAACCGGATCGGTATCCCGCTGATCGCCGGCCTCAGGCGGCGGGGGCGCTTCCGATGGAAGCAGACCGACTTGTCTGGTCGCGGCGGATCAGGCACGGCCTCCTCGGCTGCCGCGGGCGGCGAAAAAATTGTAGAGCGGGCCGAAGACCAGGGCCACGTACCAGCCATAGGCAAAGCTCTCGGCCAGCCCCAGGAGGAAGCTCGGCCAACTCAGCCAGGTGAAGCCGGGCAGCAGGCGCAGCCAGCTCTCATACATCGCCTGACCGGGGAACAAGAGGTCAAAACCGACGCAGAGAGTGAACGTGACCGCGAGGAAAAGGCCCAGGCTTGTGCCGAGCGCGAATACCGGGAGTCGCGGCGCCGCATGAACCGGTAGCGGCGTACCCGAGCGCGGTTCAATCATCGAAGAAACGGTTGCATCAGACATGGCTGTTCTCCAAATGAGGGCGTGAGTCTTTGGCGACGTGCCCGGTATATTGCTCGGGTGCGGCCTCGAAGATTTCGCGGCAATCGCGCGAGCAGAAGTAATAGACGCTGCCGTCGTGGACGCTCGGCTTGGCCCTGTCGGTGCGGACCGTCTTGCCGCAGACGGGATCCACGTCCTTCAGCGGCGGAATCCAGCGCAAGCCCTCGGGCGTTGCTTGCCCTCCGCCATCGGAGCTGTCGGGGTTGGCATTGCCTCCGCCCATGACGTGCTTGCCGCAACCGAGCCGCATCATCAGCACAATGGCCACAGCCCAGATCAGGAAGTAGAGGAGCGCTTCCATCGATCACGCCCTCGCCGACGGCCGGGCCGCATTCGCCTTCACGGCTGCGCAACCGGGTGTCGGCGCGTAGTCCGCGCCAGCGGTCTTTGCCGAAGCCCCGGTCATACTTTCGGCCCCTTCGTCGGTCGGGCGCGCGCAGCTTTTGGAGGCGATCTCGACGAGAGCGCCGACATGGGTGGCGAGCGCTTCAATCAGTTCTCGAGAAGCCTCGGCTTGCCGCTCAGGGATGGCATCAGGATGCTGCATCTCTTGCTTGCATTTGTCCGGAGCGTTCACCCGCGTGACGGGGTATTTGACCAGCTCAGCCTGACGCTCGACGAGCGCTACGGCACTGTCGGCCATCAAATTGGCCATATGCCGGATCTCCTGGATATTGCGCGTCTGCAAAGCGATCATGGCTTCGAGGTCGAGCCCGCAAATGCGCAGAACGGCGGGACTGGGCGATTGGGCTACGGATGTGTTCGGCATTGTCGACCCCTTTTCGACGGTCCATCAGATCGCGAACGGGCGGCTTGCAGCCGACGCGATGGAGCGTTCGACCCGTTGGACAGATAGACGGTCGGAAAAGGCGTTCGTTACAGTTCGGCCGGATTTTCCATGATTTCGGCACGAACGATGCTGCCATAAGCGCAGTCGCAGTCGAGATAGCCATGAATCGGGCAGGTCCGGCAGGTCTCTTCAGTCGCTGCCGAAGTGCTTGGCGGGCGCGGTGCAGACGGACGCGCAGATTGCTCTCGGTAATACCGAGGCCGGCGGCAATGCTTTCGCGGGATTCGCCGATCAGGTCGGCACGCCACAGAACGTCCGCGTAGTCCGCCTTCAAGGTCGGAAGGAGCTTGTAAAGACACATGCAGACGATGAAATCGAGGTCGTCCCTGCCCTCCCCGTCAAGGCGCACGGATTCCTCAATCCGGTAGTCGGACTCGGACTGCCGTTTTTTCCCTTGGGCGCGATAATGATCGATCAAGGTCGTCTCGAGCACCCGGCGCATCCAGGCCCGAAGCTTCTCCGTCTCGCGCACATCGCCGAACCGCGTGAGCACTTTGACATAGAAATCATGGAGAACGTCGGCTGCCTCGTCCGCGTTGCCGAGCCGGCGCGTGAGGAAACGCAACAGGTCCTGGTGAATCTCAACGATCACCGCGCGTACGGCGCTGTCCGACGGCTCTTTGTCTCTATCGTGCGTCATTTCATCCTCCGCCCTCGACCACCGGCGCACCGCGTTCATTCCGTCCGTCGTCCCAGGCAAGGTCGACGACTGTAACGCGCGACCGAAGACGCCGTCTTTACCGAGCAGTCACCGAGAGTGTCCCATCGGCGCCGACGTGATCGCTTCGACGTAACCACACGGTCAAATAGTTCAACTCCGGAACTGTGGACTGCAAGGACAGGGCAAGACGATGTGGATGAGATCGCTGTCGTTATTTCTTCGCCGCCTGATCAAGCGTGGATCCGTGGTCGTCGTGGACCCTGACGGGCGCTCGGAACGGTACGGCGAAGCGGCGTCGGATCCGGTCACCGTCCGGCTTCATACACGATCCCTACCGCGCAGGCTCCTCGTCAATCCGGATCTCGTCCTGGGCGAGGCCTATATGGACGGAGCGCTGACCGTCGACGGTGACGACATATACGGCCTGATCGAGCTGCTGCTCATCAATCTGGCTCAGCAGCCCGACGTTTGGCATTATCGGTGGCTCGCACGCCTTCGGCAATTGTCCCGAAACCTGGCGCAATTCAATCCCGCCGAGCGCGCGCGGCGCAATGTGGCGCATCACTATGATCTTTCCGGAGCACTCTACGACCTCTTTCTGGATGCCGACCGACAATATTCATGCGGGTATTTCCGGCATCCGGGCGACAGTCTGGAAGCGGCGCAGCAGGCCAAGAAGGCGCTCATCGCCACCAAGCTCCTTTTGAAACCGGGCCAACGTGTCCTGGATATCGGCTGCGGTTGGGGCGGACTTGGGCTCCAACTGGCGCGTGACCATGACGCCCGGGTGACGGGCGTCACGCTTTCGCAGGAACAGCATCGGATCGCCGAAGCGCGCGCGCGGACGAGCGGCCTGGCCGATCGGGCCCGGTTCCGCTTGCAGGATTATCGTCAGGTCGAGGGCAGCTTCGACCGGGTCGTGTCGGTCGGCATGTTCGAGCATGTCGGCGTGCCGCATTACCGGGAGTTCTTTGACACCCTGCGTCAACGCCTGTCGGAAGACGGTGTCGCGCTGCTGCACACCATCGGCCGCGCTGACGGACCGAGCGCGACCAATCCGTGGCTCGCGAAATACATCTTTCCCGGCGGGTACAGCCCGGCGCTGTCGGAACTCCTTGCGGAAGTGGAACGGTCGGGACTTTACGTGACCGATATCGAGATCTGGCGCCTTCACTATGCCGAGACGTTGAAGGCCTGGCGCCAGCGGTTCGAGGCCGAACTGGACCGGGTGCGCGAGATCTATGACGAGCGTTTTTGCCACATGTGGCGCTTCTACCTCGTCATCAGCGAACTGGCGTTCCGGCAAGGCGGCCACGTTGTCTTCCAAATCCAGCTTGCCAGGAAGCAGGACGCGGTCCCACTGACACGGGATTACCTGGCTTTGCCGGAGATCCGCGACGACTTCGCCAGCAAGGCTGCATAGTGACGGTGCAAATGCCCCGGAGACCAATTGCGGCGGCTGCGATCCTATCGCGTATGCCGACCGCCATGGTCTCCCGTGGCCGTCCAGCGCGACAGGAAGACGCGCTCATAGGCGAAGACCGCGGCGATGGCGGCGACAGCGATACCCACGATGAGCGGGTCCGATTGCAGTTTCAAGGCGCCGAAGACGCCGAGTACGAGCGCGTCCAGGGAGATGGCAACGATCAGCACCCAGCCGTTGGCGCCGATCTCCTGGCGCAGGCGGCGGAACACGCCCCAGTGAATCAATATGTCCATTACCAGATAGAAGAAGGCGCCCAGCGACGCGATGCGGCTGAGGTCGAAGAACACTGTCAGGAACCCCGCTACCACCACCGTGTAGACCAGGGTGTGTTCGCGGATTGGACCAGACATGCCAAAATGGCTGTGGGGGATCAACTCCATTTCCGTCAGCATCGCCAGCATGCGCGAGACGGCAAAGACGCTGGCGAGCAGGCCCGAGGCGGTGGCGACGACAGCAAGCGCGATGGTGAAGTAGAATCCATAGGCACCGAACGCCGGCTTCGCCGCCTCGGCCAGCGAATAGTCCTTGGCCGCGACGATCTCTTCGAGCGAGAGGCTGGAGCCGACCGCGAAGGCGACGAGCAGGTAGACCACCACGCAGATCGCGATCGAAAAGATGATCGTGCGACCGACATTGCGGTGCGGATCGACGATCTCGGCACCGCTGTTGGTGATCGTGGTGAAGCCTTTGAACGCGAGGATCGACAGCGCGACCGACGCCGTGAAGCCCGCGATCGGGAAAGCGTCCGACGATCCGGATGCCGGCTCGAAGCTGAATCCGCTTGCCGCGAGCGCGGCGATGCCGAAGACCGCGATGCCGCCGATCTTCAGGAACGCCATGACGACCGAGAACAGGCCGACGGAGCGGTTGCCGGATATGTTGACCAGATAGGCGAAGACGATCAGCCCGACGCCGAGCACCGGCACAAGGACATTGCCTGCATCCAGATCGAACGGCCTCAGGACGTAGGTGCCGAAGGTGCGGGCGACCAAGCTCTCGTTGATCACCATGGAAAGCGTCATCAGCAGCGACGCGGCCGCCGCGATGGCCCCTGGGCCGTAGGCCTTCTGCAAGATCATCGCGATCCCGCCCGCGGACGGAAAGGCGTTCGACATCTTCACATAGGTATAGGCGCTGAACCCGGTCACGATCCCGCCGGCGATGAAGGAGAGCGGGAACCAAGGCCCCGCCAGTTCCGCGATCTGCCCGGTGAGCGCGAAGATTCCCGCCCCGATCATAACGCCAGTGCCCATAGAGACGGCGCCGGTGAGGGTGATGCTGTTCGCTTGGTAACCAGATTTCATCATCTACTCTAAAGGGCGAACAAATTTCTTTCAGTCAAGCAGGCGGCGGAAGACGCGCAACAAACCGGCACGTGCCTTGATGGTCTTCCTGGCCGGAGGCGCCGGCTTGCCACGTATTCCAGAGTTTGATGACGGACGGCGAATGAGCTGTGCGACGGTGTGTCGACGAGGGCTGATTATTCTGATTTCGCCAGCGGCGCGTCGCACCAGCGCCCCAGAGACGAGGCCGCGCTGATAAGGTTACAAGCGACGTTCCACCTGGCTGACCGCCTGACCAGAGCGCTGCGCCGTCGCGCCTCCTGGCAGCGACGAGGCTCCGTGTAACGACCGGCTGTGTGTCTACGTCTTTGGTTGCGATGAAAAATTCCGCTATCCGCATCGATCCACCCAAACCACGGCTCGAAATAGACCGCGTGGCTGCAAAGCCGGAGCAAGAAACCACGATCGCTTCAAGCCTGAGCGACATCGCGAGTGGTCACGAATTTGATTCTGATCCAGCCGGGCACCAAATCGTGGAACGCCTGCCGTGCCGGTGGCGACCGAACGCGTCCGCCAGCGGGTCGGACGGTAATCGCTCGACGGCAAATCGAGGCATCGCCGGGCGACACGACGGCGGCGGCGGCAGCGGAGGCTCCGGGAACCCGGACGGGTTCAACGAGGCCGATTTGGAAGCCGACCTGCGAGAGTTCGTCGAAACCCTCATCGATCTTTTGGATCCCGCTTGCGCCGAGGTCGTCCGTCGCGCCGAACTCCTGGATCAGCCGCCGGCCAAGATTGCCCATGAAATGGGCCTCAGCGAACGGACGGTCGCCTCCCGTCTCGAGGTGGGGCGCCGTGCCCTGCTCTATCTCGTCATGCTGACCTTGCAACCGCCTTCGGACGCATGAGCCAGGAATGGATAGCGCGGCAGCGGCCGCCAGACCTGATTGCGAAGCGCCCATGCCGATGCGCACACGGGCGGCTAGCGGCAATCGTTCATGGACCAATCGTCGTGCATCGGAACAACGACCAAATAAAATGGTGAACGAGTGACCGTGAGGACGATTGCGCAGATCATTTTCGTCATGTTGCTCTGGGCGGCTTGCTATCCTTTGATCACAGTCGGCATCGCGTTCGCTCCGCACCTGACGTTCGCCGCGTTGCGCGCGGTTTTGGCGGGGCTGGCGTTGACCGGTCTGGCGATCGCGTTGCGACGGCCGCTCCCCAGAGGACGACGGGTCTGGGCAATGGTCACCGTCATCGGTGTCGGTGCCACCAGCCTTGGGTTTCTGGGCATGTTTCATGCCGCGGAGTTCGTCTCTCCCGGAATCGCCACGGTGATCGCCAACACCCAGCCGCTCTTGGCGGCCGTCCTGGCGGGTCTCGTTCTCAACGAGCGGCTGACCCCGCGCGGCAAGTTCGGGTTAATCCTGGGCTTTGTCGGGATCCTCATCATTGCCTCCCCCCAGTTCTTCGCGGGCGGACAGGACAATTACATGATCGGCATCGCCTACATCATCCTGGCCGCGCTCGGCATTACGATCAGCAATGTGGTGATCAAGCGGATCGCCGGCGAAGTCGATGTTCTCATGGCGATGGGACTTCAAATGCTGATCGGCAGCCTTCCACTGGTTATCGCGGCCTGGAGCTTGGAGGACCCGACATCGATCCGATGGTCGTTTACATTCGTCGGAGCTCTGCTTGTTCTCAGCCTGTTCGGATCCGCGCTGGTGTACTGGCTGTGGTTTTCGATCCTACAGAAGGCCCCGCTCAACCGGGCGAACGCGTTTAGCTTTCTGATTCCCATCTTCGGTCTCACCATGGGCGCGTTGTTTTTCGACGAGCCTCTGGGCTGGCCGCAACTGGTTGGCATCGCCCTCGCGATCCTCGGAGTCGGCCTGGTCACGCGTCAAGGGACGCGATCCGAGACGTCCAGCGGACAGAATGCGCCGATTGGTGCCCAAGTTCCGGGCGGCGGCAGGCGCGAACCACAGCAGACGTGATCGACTGTCGGCGGGCTTCGGCCGCGTCTACATCGAAGACCGCCACTCTTTGACAGTCCTCAGGCAGCTTTTTTGCGATGTGGCCGGTGGTCTTGATCAAGATCAAAGCCGCCTGCGCGCACTCCTTGCATGATTGATCTGAAATTGGCGCTCGGACTGCGTGCTCGACCATGGGAAAAGGCCGGATCTTTTTTTAAGCGCTGATCCTAAGCGGCTGAAGCGGGAAACGACCCTGTACTTCCCGACGCAGCAAATCAGGAGAGGCTTTGGAAAATGTTCACAGCGGATCACCGAATTCTCGCACCCAATGTGAAGCCGGTTCAGCCCAATGATGCTCATGTACCGGTAATGCCGGTCGTCACCGCTGCCCTGGCTGATCATCGTGGCGAGTTTCTGCGCTATCTCCTGCGCCGCCTCGGAGACAGGGATACGGCGGAGGACGTGCTTCAGAACTTCTGCCTGCGGGTAGTTTCCAGCAGCGTCGACCTCAGAAAGAGTGAAAGCGTCATCGCTTGGCTTTATACGGTGCTGCGGTCGGTCCTCACGGATCACTACCGCCGGGAGGCAGCGCGGCGGCGGCGGGAAGACCGCTATGTGCGGGAGCAGATCGCACTGGGCGAAAATCCTGACGAAATCGATCTCGAAGATATCCCTTGCGAATGTTTCCGCGAACTCCTTCCCGCATTGCGGCCGGACTATGCGGAGATTCTGCGACGGGTCGATTTGTCGAACGAGCCCCGCGGAAAGGCCGTGGCGAATCTCGGCATTACACCTGGAAACGCCAGAGTCCGGCTGCATCGAGCACGCCAAGCTTTGCGCGAAGCAATGCACGAATGCTGCGGCAGCTGTTGCGAACATGGTTTCAACAGTTGCACATGCGGCGACCGTCACCACTCGACTGGTGCGACAGAGACGAGTCAGGTCGCCTTTTCCTGACCGATTGGATCGCCTGCTTCGGCCATAATACCGCGTCGAATGCCTCATCGCGGAGCTGTGTCCGCCGATCGGTGATCGGGTCCGGTCGTCGAGGCGTCCGCACGACGGGAGGCCGATGTCTGGNTGCCGCAGCCGGATTCGCCGACAATCGCCAGCGTCTCGCGGCGGCGGACGGAAAAGCCGACACCATCGACAAGGTTCTTGCCCGGCTGGAAGCGCAGCGCAAAGTTTTCGAGCGTCAGGACGGTTTCGGAATCTGCCGATGACATGGCGCTGACCTGGCTCATGCCGCCACCAGATGGCCGGCGCCGCGATCGACCAGCACCAATCGCGCCGGCGCATCGCCCAGCTTCCTCACGGGGCTCGGGATCTCCTGGTCGAGGCGAGGAAAATGCGGTCGCCGCCGCGTCGGATCCGGCACCGGAACTGCTTCGATCAGCCGACGGGTATAGGGATGCCGGGGGTTGGAGAAAATCTGATCGCGAGTCCCGGTCTCGACGATCTGGCCGAGATACA
>NZ_JAZHLJ010000032.1:0-44795 GCF_036549495.1 Aurantimonas sp. C2-5-R2 | reverse complement strand
AAACAGCCTATCCACTGGCCGGGTTTTACTCCGGCGCGGCCGACCCTCTCGCCGCCGCTTCGTGGCCTAATTTGTCACCGCCCTACACAGCCCAGGACGACAGCACCTCGCGGCTTTTCACCGCCGATCGCATCGCCCGCTGGTTGACCGCCGCGACGATGGCGATATCGAGCGCCACAGCGTCCTTGACCCCTGGCACCTCCATCAGCCGGCGCGGCGGCGCGTTCAGCACCTCCGCCAGCGAACCGAACCGGGCGATCAGCGCCTTGGCGATCGGCTTGACGTCACGGCGAGGGATGGTGCGAAAGAGGATCAGTTCGAGCAGTTCGTAATCGGCCAGCGCCGTGGCGCAGGCGATCGCGGTGGCCGTCGTGGTGCTTGGGCGCAGGCTTGGCGTGGCCGGCGGCAGCCGTCGTTCGCGGTGAAGGAGCCTCGCCGAGGCCGGGAAAATCCGGTTCGTCGTCGGAGCCGGAATGCGTCATCGCCGGGCGGCTATTCCGCCGCGCCGGCTAAGGGCTCGACCGTCAGCCCCGGCGTGTCGAGCCCGGCGGGCGACAGGGTGAAGACCTCGCAGCCGGTCTCGGTCACGCCGACCGTGTGTTCGTACTGGGCCGACAGCGAGCGGTCGCGGGTGACGGCGGTCCAGCCGTCGGAAAGGATCTTCACATGCGGCCGGCCGATATTGATCATCGGCTCGATGGTGAAGACCATGCCGGGGCGCATTTCCGGTCCTTCGCCTCGCCGGCCGTAGTGCAAGATGTTCGGCGCGTCGTGGAACAGCTTGCCGACGCCATGACCGCAGAAATCGCGCACGACCGAGCAACGCTCGGATTCCGCGTAGGTCTGGATCGCCTCGCCGATATCGCCGGTATGGCCGCCCGGGCGCACGGCCTCGATGCCGAGCAGGAGCGAACGATAGGTGATGTCGCACAGCCGTTCGGCGGCGCGCTTGACGCGGCCGACCGGGTACATGCGCGAGGAATCGCCGTGGTATTCATCGTGAATGAAGGTCACGTCGATATTGACGATGTCGCCTTCCTTTAGCGGCTTGTCGTTGGGTATGCCGTGGCAGACCACATGATTGATCGAGGTGCAGACGCTCTTGCCGTAGCCGCGATAGTTCAGCGTCGCCGGAAACGCGTCGTTGGCCAGCGCGAAGTCCACGACATAGCGGTCGATCGTCTCGGTGGTCACGCCCGGCTCGACGATGGCGGCGAGGCCGTCGAGACAGCGCGCGGTGATCTGGCAGGCCCGCCGCATCCCCTCGAACGCCGCGGCGTCGTACAGGCGGATGGCACCCGTATTGCGGGTCGGGTTCAGTTCGGCTTCGAGATAAGTGGTCATGGTCGGGACGCGGTATCGACGATCGGAAGGGCGGTCACGGGACGGATGGCTGTCAAGCTGATGTCGCATCGAACGGCATGGGCTTCAACCCCTCGTGCACGCGCGAGGGCGAATGCGGCGGCGTAGGCCGGGTCCAGATCGGCGGCGAAGGCCACGCGGTCGCAGTCCGCCCTTTGTACCACGTAGAGCATGATTGCCCGCTCGCCGGCCGTGACGCGGTCGCCGAGTTCGACGAGATGCTTGGCGCCGCGCGTGGTCACGCAGTCGGGAAATTCGGCGAGGCCCGGTTGGCGCATCAGGTGGACATTCTTGACCTCGACATAGACCGGCTGTCCCTCAGGATCGGTATAGAGAAGGTCGACGCGGGAGTTGCGGCCGTATTTGACTTCGCGCCGCGCCGCTCCGAATGCTGCCAGCGGCGGCACGAGCCCCGACGCGATCGCTTCTTCGGCGAGTCGGTTCGGCAGGGCGGTATTGAGGCCGACGAGGGTTCCGTCCGCTTCGATGATCTCCAGCGTCAGGGGAAGCTTGCGGGCGGGATTGGCCGACCGCGACAGCCAGACCCGCGATCCTTCCGCCTTGAGCCCCAGCATCGCGCCGGGGTTCGGGCAGTGGACGGTGACCGGATCGCTCTCGCCGTCGATCTGGACGTCGGCGAGAAAGCGCTTGTAGCGGCGCAGAAGGCGGGCCGGTATGAGCGGGGAGGGGAAGGCGACCATAGGCCCGCCGATAGCGGCGGCGGGACACTCCCGTCAATGCCCGTGTCCGCAGCCCGTCTTGGGCCGCGAACTGTCGTGATCGCCTCCCGCGCCGATCAGCGCACCGCCGTCGGGTTGATGATGGCCTGCACGCCGCCGGTGAATTTTGACTGGCCGAGCACGAACATGAACTCCCAGGCGTCGTCCGCGACGAGTTCGGCAGTGTCCATGTTCTCCAGAATGAAGACGCCGTTGCGCGGGATCAGGATCTGATGCACCTCGAAGATGCCGACGCCTTCCTCGAAGGGCACCGCTTCGAGCCCCCAGCTGTCGGCTCCGACGGCGACCACGTTCTTTCCAACGAGATACTCGGCGCCGTCCTTGCCCAGCCCCGGCTCGCCCTTGATGTAGCGCGCGTCGTCATTGCCCACGAGCGACAACCAGCCGGTATGGAAGAGAACGACGTCGCCCTCGCGAATCTCGACGCCCTGCTTTTCGGCCTGGGCCTCGATCTCCTCGCGATTGAAGGCCGTGCCCGCTTCGAGCACGTCCATGCCGAAGTGATCCGTCATATCGAGAACGATGCCGCGGGTGACGATATTCGGGATCGTCTCCACACCAAGCTTGGTCAGCCCGTCGGCCTGGACGAAGTCGCTGTTCTTGTTGCAATTGTAGTAGACGTTATCGATGCCGATATGGCCCAGGCCGTCGATCTGCGAGCCGGTCCCGACATAGCCCATGTAGATGTCGTCATTGTAGTTGGTCTTGGTCGGGCCAAGGCCGATGCCGCCGACCTGACCCGGCTGGTTGATCACCAGCGCCCAGGAGCGGGAACCGAATGCCGGCGTCTTGGAATTGGTCTCCGCGCCGAGGGAATAGACCTTACCGGTCTTCACCAGCTTGGCGGCCTCAAGCGCCATCTCAGGGGTCAGCAGATTGGCCGCCCCGATCTCGTCGTCAGGTCCCCATTTGGATTGGCACCATTCGTCCGGCTGGGCCGCGGCCTGCGCTTCCGGCTGGTCGGGTGTCTGGTTGTCCTGTTGTGCCCTGGCGGGCGCCGACAAGACTCCCGCTGCCAGCATGGCCACAAGACCGGTTTTCGCGAATTTGTTCATGTCGTCCTCCCCTTTGTGATTTTCGGTTTTCGTTCCCGTTCTATCGGTGGGCCGGCCGCAACCCTTCCGCCTCGGCTGTCAGCCGACCGTCCTCCTCCAATGCGATCGGACGGGAACTCCAATATCCGTTCGGCCCACCCGCCTGTGCTAAACCCTGACCTTCACATAGCTTCCCGGCGCATCCTCGATCGGTTTCAGCTTGCGACCGCCAGGCTTGCGCGCCTTGACGCGATTGCCAGACTTTTCGGTGATCCATTCCTGCCAGTGCGGCCACCAGGAACCTGCTGTTTCGTTCGCCGCGAGCAGCCAATCTTCGTAGGCCGCGACCTTCTTCGGCGTCGGACCCGTCCAGTACTGATATTTCTTCTTGGCGGGCGGATTGATGACGCCGGCGATATGGCCAGAGCCGGACAGGACGTAGGTGACATCCGAACCAAAGGCGCGACTGCCGACGAAGACGCTGCGGGCCGGCGCGATGTGGTCCTCCTTGGTGGCCAGATTGTAGATCGGGACGTTGACCGTCGACAGGTCGAGGCGTTTGCCGTCGATTTCCATCGTGCCCCGCGACAGCCGGTTTTCCAGATAGCAACTGCGCAGATAAAACAGATGGTTCGCCTTCGGCATGCGGGTGGAATCGGCGTTCCAGTAGAGCAGGTCGAATGGCATCGGCTTCTTGCCGCGAAGATAGTTGTTGACGAAATACGGCCAGATCAGATCGCCAGACCGCAGCAGATTGAACGCCGTGGCCATCTGCGAGCCGTCGAGATAGCCCTTCTTGCCCATCGTGCGTTCCAGCGTCTGCAACTGGGCCTCGTCGACAAAGACCTTCAGGTCACCGGCGTGGGTGAAATCGACCTGAGTGGTCAGAAATGTCGCGCTGGCTATGCGCTCGTCGCCGCTGGCTTTCAGATAGGCGAGGGTGGCGGCGAGCAGCGTGCCGCCGACGCAATAGCCGATCGTGTTGACCTCGCCGACGCCGGTGGCGGCCTCGGCTGTGTCGATGCCGAAGACGATGCCTTCTTCGATGTAATCGCTCCAGCCCTTCTCCGCCTGCTTGTCGTCCGGGTTAACCCAGGAGATGACGAAAACGGTATGGCCCTTTTCGACCAGCCATTTGATGAAGGATTTTTCAGGGTTGAGATCGAGAATATAGAACTTGTTGATCCAAGGCGGCACGATGAGAAGCGGCCGCTTGAACACCGTCTCGGTCTCCGGCGCATATTGAATGATCTGGCAGACGTCGTTCTGCGCCACTACCTTGCCCGGCGTCAGGGCCATGTCGCGGCCGACCTCGAACGAGGAGTCGTCGGACTGCCGCAGCCGCAGATTGCCGCCGCCTGCCGCCATGTCCTCCGCGAACATCTTCATGCCGCGCACGAGGTTTTCCCCGTTCGAGGCGACCGTCTCGCGATAGAGCTCGGGATTGGTGGCAATGAAATTGGATGGAGACAGCGCGTTCGACACCTGCTTCATGTAGAAAGCGGCCTTGTGGCGCGTGTGCGGGTCCAGACCTTCGGTCTTGTCGACCAGATCCTCGGCCCATTGCGCGGTCAGGAGATAGGCCTGCTTGACGAAGTCGAAGAACAGATTGCTGTTCCATTCCGTGTCGGCGAAGCGCTTGTCGCCGGGCTGCGGCTCGACCGGGCTCAACGCCGTCTCGCCGGACATGCGGCGGATCGAATTGTTCCAGACGTCCATGTAGCCGGTGAACAGGCTGGTCTGCGCCTCGACCGCGCGACCGGGATCAGTTAGCCAATAGTCGGAGATTTTCGAAAGGGTCTGGACCATTTCGTCCATGGAGACAGGACCGGCGTCGAATTCTCCCTTCTCGCGCGGCTCCACCCAGGCTGCCGCCGCCTTGCCCAACTGCTCCAGCACCCGCGCCATATTCAGGGCAAAGGCTTGTGGGTCCTTCACCACGTATTCCTCGCCGGTGCCGGTCTTGTCGATGCCGCCGAGCTCTGCCGATCGCTTGGTTGTCATCGTGCTTTCCTCCTGTCGAGGCTGCCGTTTTCTCCGTCCGGGCCTCGCTACGCTGCGTCGCGCGGGTGCATTGTGACCGCACCTTGGTCCATGAACAATCGATCGGCGGGATTTTGTAAATGCCGTTCCTGTAGGATATGACACAGTGCGCCGTTTCAAGAAGGCCTGATACCGACCTGCGATGATTACGCTTTCAGTTCTTCGGCCGCTTGCGGTCCTTGCGGTGCTTTTGCCGGCAGCCGCATGCCAGTCGATCTTTCCGGACGAGGAGGATCCATCGCTGGCCGCCCTGCGGGCGCAGGCGGCGGCGCCGGTCGCCTCCTCGCAGCGGTTCGACAGCGACGGCTATCCGCTTCTCGGCGCCTATCCCGACACGGCGGCGCCGCAACTGACCGACGCGCAAGTTCGGGCGCAGCAGTCGCGTCTCAATGCACAGGCCAGCCAGCGCGCATCCGCCGCGACGTCGAGCAGCTATCCCTCCGAAATCGCTCGACTGGAAGGCGTTCGACGCAAGCAGGCGGCCGACGTCGATGCGGCGCTCGCGGCCAAGCCGACGCCGAACGCTCAGCCAACACTGAGTCCCGAAGAGGTGTTGCGGCAGATCGAGGCGGGGCAGTAGACCCGCGTCGTTCGCCGCTTCCTTCCCGCAACCAGCGCCACGCCGCGGGACGAAAACCATGGAAGAATTTCACAAAGTTCGCCGACTGCCGCCCTACGTGTTCGAGGAGGTCAACCGGCTCAAGGCGACGGCGCGGGCCAACGGTGCCGACATCATCGATCTCGGCATGGGCAACCCCGACCTCGCGACGCCGAAATTCATCGTCGACAAGCTGTGCGAGGTCATTCGCGATCCGCGCACGCACCGCTATTCGGCGTCCAAGGGCATCGGGGGGCTGCGCAAGGCGCAGGCGAAATACTACGCGCGCCGGTTCGGCGTGACGCTCGATCCGAACACGCAGGTTGTCGCGACGCTCGGTTCGAAGGAAGGCTTCGCCAACATGGCGCAGGCCATCACTGCGCCTGGCGACGTGGTGCTATGCCCCAATCCGACCTATCCGATCCATGCCTTCGGCTTCATCATGTCCGGCGGAACGATTCGCGCGATTCCGGCCAAGCCGGACGCGGATTTCATGGTCGCCATCGACCGAGCCGTCCGTCATTCGATCCCGAAACCGATCGCGATCATTCTCAATTATCCGTCCAACCCCACGGCCTTCGAGGCCGATCTCGATTTCTATCGCGAGATCGTCGCCTTCGCCCGCAAGCACGAGATCATCGTCCTGTCCGATCTTGCCTATGCCGAGATCTATTTCGACGGTCCGCCGCCGCCCTCGATCCTCCAGGTTGAGGGAGCCATGGACGTCGCCGTCGAATTCACCTCGATGTCGAAAACCTTTTCGATGCCAGGATGGCGCATGGGCTTTGCCGTCGGCAACGAGCGCTTGCTGGCCGCATTGGCCCGGGTCAAATCCTATCTCGATTACGGCGCCTTCACCCCGATCCAGGTAGCCGCGACCGCGGCCCTGAATGCCGGCGAGGAGGCCACGCAGGAGGTGCGCGAGATCTACCACCGGCGCCGCGATGTGCTCGTCGAATCGTTCACGCGGGCCGGCTGGCCGGTTCCCGCGCCGTCATCGACGATGTTCGCCTGGGCACCGCTGCCGGCGGCGTATCGCGACCTCGGCTCGCTCGAATTCTCCAAGCTTTTGATCGAAAAGGCCGACGTGGCCGTCGCGCCCGGCATCGGCTTCGGCGAACACGGCGACGAGCATGTGCGCATCGCATTGGTCGAAAACGAGCATCGCATCCGACAGGCGGCGCGCAACATCCGCCGCTTCCTTGCCAGCGGCGACGAAGCCGGGCAGAAGGTCGTTTCCCTCGGCGCCCATTTGTGAACGGCGCCAAAACGACGCGAACAGTCACAAGGTGCTCATGAAAAGCCCATTGCGGCTCGGCCTTGCCGGGCTAGGAACGGTCGGCGCGAGCCTCGCGCGGCTCATCGAGACCAAGTCGGAAACCTTGGCGAACCGGGTCGGTCGGCCGATTGAACTGGCCGGCATCTCGGCGCGCGACCGATTGAAGGATCGTGGTTTCGACACATCGCAACTCGCCTGGTTCGATGATCCTGTCGCATTGGCGAAAAACGGCGACATCGACGTTTTCGTCGAATTGATCGGCGGAGATACCGGGCCCGCATTGGAAGCGGTGACGGCCGCGCTGGGGCGCGGCTTGCCGGTGGTTACCGCCAACAAGGCCTTGCTGGCGCATCATGGCGTGGCGCTCGCCACGCTGGCGGCGCGAAACGAGACCGAGATCTTGTTCGAGGCAGCCGTCGCGGGCGGCATCCCGATCATCAAGACGATGCGCGAGGCGCTGTCGGGCAATGACGTCAGCCGCGTCTACGGCATTCTCAACGGCACCTGCAATTATATGCTGACGCGCATGGAGAACGAGGGCATCGCGTTCGACGATTGCCTGAAGGACGCCCAGCGGCTCGGTTATGCCGAAGCCGACCCGACCTTCGATATCGGCGGATTCGACGCCGCCCACAAGCTGGCGATCCTCACCTCGCTCGCCTTCGGTTGCGAGATCGATCTCGACAGCGTGTTCATCGAGGGTATTTCGTCGGTCACCAATGACGACATCGAAGCGGCAGCGGAACTCGGCTATCGCATCAAGCTTCTGGCGGTGGCGCAACTGACCGAGACGGGGATTGAGCAGCGGGTGCACCCGACGATGATCCCGGCGCATTCGGCGCTCGCGCAGGTGGACGGCGTGACCAACGCCGTCGCCGTCGACAGCGATCTCCTTGGTTCGATCCTGCTCGCCGGCCCCGGCGCCGGCGGCGATGCGACGGCCTCGGCGGTTCTTTCCGACATCATGGATGTCGCCGGTGGCGTGCTTCCGCCGACCCTCGGGCTGCCGCCGGCAAAGCTCGTTCCCTACAAGCGGGCGCGGATGCGCGCTCACGAAGGCGGCTACTACATTCGCTTGTCGGTCTATGACCGGGTCGGCGCCTTCGCGTCGATCGCCCGGCGCATGGCCGAGAACGAAATCTCACTGGAATCGATCGTCCAGCGGCGACGCGAGGACTCTGGCGACGCGACGACCGCGCCGGTCATTCTCGTCACCCACGAAACCACGGAAGCCGCCGTGCGCAAGGCGCTGGAGCTCGTCTCCAAGGACGGGCATCTCAAGGATGAGCCGAAGATGATCCGGATCGAGGCGCTGGACTGACAGGGGCGGCTCTGCCTGGCGGCGTTGCCATCCGCGCCAGGCGGATGACATTGCGTTTTCACCGTCGCCGGGCATATCAGGCTTGTAATCCGACGCGGGATCGAATCGTGTGGGGTTGGCCATGAAGGGAACGGACATGACCGACAGCAGCAGCGGCGGCGAAACGCTGGATCGGGTTCTCACTCTCGAAATCGCCCGGGTGACCGAAATGGCGGCCGTCGCCGCGGCGAATTTGCGCGGACGCGGCGATGAAAAGGCCGCGGATCAGGCGGCGGTCGACGCCATGCGCAGCGAACTGAATGGGCTCGCCATCGACGGACTCATCGTCATTGGGGAAGGCGAACGCGACGAGGCGCCGATGCTGTTCATCGGCGAGGAAGTCGGCACCAAAGACGGCCCGAAGGTCGATATTGCCCTCGATCCGCTCGAGGGCACGACGGTATGTGCCAAGAACCTGCCGAACTCGCTGGCGGTGATCGCCATGGCGGTGCGCGGCAGCCTCCTGAACGCCCCCGACGTCTATATGGAGAAGATCGCGATCGGTCCGGGGTACGACGACGGCATCGTCGATCTGTCCCGTTCGCCGGAGGAAAACCTGCAGGCCCTGGCGAAGGCCAAGGGCGTTGCGGTCTCGGAAATCACCGCCTGCATACTCGATCGCCCGCGGCATGCGGCGCTGATCGAAGCGGTGCGCGAGGTGGGCACGGCGATCCGGTTGATCGGCGACGGCGACGTGGCCGGCGTGATTCATACGACGGATCCAGAGGAAACCGGCATCGACATCTATATGGGCATCGGCGGCGCGCCGGAAGGCGTGCTGGCGGCGGCGGCCCTGCGGTGCACCGGTGGGCAGATGCAGGGGCGCTTGCAGCTCAACACCAACGAGAAACGCGCGCGTGCCGAAAAGATGGGCATCTCCGATCCGTACCGGGTCTATAGCGCCGAGGAGATGGCTGCTGGCGATGTCATCTTCGCGGCGACCGGCGTGACCGATGGCAACCTTCTTGACGGTGTTCGCTTCTACCGCGACCGCATCACCACCCACACGCTGGTGATGCGGTCGCACTCGCGCACCATTCGCGAGGTGCGGGCACAGCATCACGGCCGATCGAAATTCGGCCTCTGAGCAAAAGCCGCGGGCCGGGTTGCACGTCCGGTCTCGCTTCGCCAGAACAAGCTCCATGGTCACATCTGCCCGCACCTTTCTTGCCGTAGACCACTCGATCGGTGGTCGCCGTTGGCTGAACGCCCTCGACGAACGCGCCGAGGCTTCGGCGCTGAAGATGGCCCAGACGCTGGCGCTGCCCGATATCGTCTGCCGCGTCCTAGCCGCGCGCGGCGTGGCGGAGACCGACGCCACCGCCTTTCTCGATCCGCGCATCCGCGATCTGATGCCCGATCCGTCGACCATGACCGACATGGAGGCCGCCGCATCGCGCCTTGCCGATGCCGTCGAGGGACAGGAAACGGTCGCGATTTTCGGCGATTACGACGTCGACGGTGCCGCGTCGTCGTCGCTCTTGTGGCGCTATCTGAGCCATTTCGGCATTGACGCGACGATCCGCATCCCCGACCGGATCACCGAGGGCTACGGCCCGAACCCCGCCGCGATGCGGGAACTGGCGTCTGCGGGCGCGACGCTGATCGTCACCGTCGACTGCGGCACTGGCAGTTTCGAGGCGATAGAATCTGCCCGACAGGCGGGTGTCGACGTGGTCGTCCTCGACCACCACCAGACCGGCCCCGATCTTCCCGACGCGGTGCTGGTCAATCCTAACCGCCAGGACGATTTGTCGGGACTTGGGCATCTCGCCGCCGCTGGCGTCGTCTTCATGACGCTGGTCGCTGTTTCGCGGGAATTGCGCCGTCGCGGAAGGGCGCAGGCGAGTCTGCCGGACGTCTTCGGCCTGCTCGACCTCGTGGCGCTCGCGACCGTCTGCGACGTGGTACCGCTGGTCGGCCTCAACCGCGCTTTCGTCGTGCAGGGATTGCGGGTGATGCACGGCCAGCACAATCTCGGTCTCGCCGCGCTGGCGCGGGTCGCCCGCTTGTCGGGGCCGGTCGAATGCCATCACCTCGGCTTTCTTCTGGGCCCCCGGATCAATGCCGGTGGGCGGATTGGCGATGCGTCGCTCGGCAGCCGCCTGCTTTGCCTCGATGATGCCGGCGAGGCGGACGATCTCGCTGCTCATCTGAGCGTGTTGAACGAAGAGCGGCAGGCGATGGAGCACGTTATGCTCGAACAAGCCGAAGCCGAGGTCATGGCCGAAATCGGTGGCGGGGAGGGACCGTCGATTCTGGTCGCCGGATCGCGTGAATGGCACCCAGGGATCGTCGGATTGCTCGCGGCGCGGCTGAAGGAGCGCCATCGCCGTCCGGCTTTCGCCATCGCTTTCGACGGCTCAGGGCGAGGAACCGGGTCGGGTCGCTCGATCGGCGGCTTCGATCTCGGCCGGCTGGTGCGTGAGGCGGTGTCGGCTGGCCTGCTTGAAAAAGGTGGCGGGCACGCGATGGCCGCGGGTATCACCGTTCAAAAGGATCGGCTCGGTGATTTTCGAGCCTTCCTCGAAGTCGGCGCAGCGAACGCGGTCGCGGCGTTACGCGAGGGGGAATCCCTGAAGATCGATGGCGCCGTCAGCGCCGCGGGGCTGACCCCGGATCTCTACTCTACAATCGAACGGGCCGGGCCTTATGGATCGGGACACGCCGTGCCGATCTTCGCCCTCGCCCGGCACCGAATCGCGTCGTCCTCGATCGTCGGCAAGGGGCATGTTCGGGCAACGCTGCGGGGCGCGGATGGAGCCAGCGTCCAGGCTATCGCCTTCAAGGCTGCCGAAACCGATGTGGGGCAGCGGCTTCTGGCGGCGCGGGATCGCCCGGTCCATGCTGCCGGCACCTTGTCGCTCGATCGGTTCCGGGGCCGCGAGGATGTGCGCTTTCGGCTGATCGACCTCGCCGAGGCGTTCGACTGATCGGCGGCGATGGCGAAGGAGCAGGGATGGCGAAGCTTTTTGAGGCGCCTGTCGATTGTCGCGACGCGCCTCGATGGGATCGACCGAAGCGATCATTTCGAGCACATTACCGAGAGCGCTCGCGTCATAGCTCGAGTTCAAACCGGCCGAAACGCTTGACCGCCAAGGGCGGCAATGCTCGGCGCCTGCCCGCAATGTCGAAGACCTCGCGGAACGGGGCGCGCCGAAAACGACTGCAAAGAGCGTGTTTCAGTGCTACAGGACATACAGGCCATGAATCACGGCCGAGGATTTTACTCCATCATCTGGAACACCATCTCGGGTGCGCCGTTGTTTGTGCGTGCCGAGAACCGGGAACCTAAACGTCGATGAAAACCAATAACCTACCGTCCACGACGGGTGTTCGCGAGCCCGTCTGGCCGAAAGTCCTGTCCAACTACCGCAAGCCGCGACGGACCCGTAGTGCGATCGAGCTCGCGATCACGCTGGTCCCGTTTGCCCTGCTCTGGGCACTGGCGTTCGCCGCTGTCTCCTACGGGATCTGGTGGGGACTGCTCCTGATCATCCCGGCGGCCGGTTTTTTGCTGCGGCTGTTCATCATCCAGCATGATTGCGGCCACGGATCTTTCTTCGCCAATCGACATTTCGATAACTGGACCGGCCGCGCGATCGGCGTCCTGACCCTGACGCCCTACGACTATTGGCGGCGCATGCACGCCAAGCACCACGCCTCGACCGGCAATCTCGATGAACGCGGCGTCGGCGACATCATGACGCTGACGGTCGCGGAATATAAGGCTTTGTCGCGTTGGGGCCGGCTGCGCTATCGGCTCTATCGCCATCCGATCGTGATGTTCGGCATCGGGCCGATCTGGTTGTTTCTGTTCGAGCAACGATTGCCGATCGGGATGATGCGCGCGGGGGCCGAGCCCTGGATTTCGACGATGGCGACCAATCTGAGCGTCGTCTTATTGGCGACCGCCATGATCTGGCTCGGCGGTGTCGGGCCGTTCTTCTTTGTCCATCTGCCGATCGTCATCCTGGCGGCCTCGATCGGCGTCTGGCTCTTTTACGTGCAGCACCAATTCGAGGAAACGCATTGGTCGCAGGGCTCCGATTGGGAGTTCCAGGAGGCGGCGCTGCACGGTTCGTCACATTATGATTTGCCGGGTGTCCTGCGGTGGTTCACCGGCAATATCGGCATCCATCACGTGCACCATCTTGCCAGCCGCGTGCCCTATTATCGGCTTCCGGAAATCCTGAGGGATCATCCGGAACTGAGCGAGGTCGGCCGGATCACCCTGCGCGATAGCCTTCGCAGCGTGCCGCTCGTCCTGTGGGACGAAACCAGCCGCCGGCTGGTCTCGTTTCGAAAGGCCAAGGCGCTGGGGTGATGCCGGCCGGGGCAGATGAGAGCGGGCGCCCGGACATTCGTTCGCCTTTGACGCAACTGTCTTGATGTGCCTGGAGGCCTACGAAGCCTGAAGGATGGCCGTTAGATCCGTCAGATCGCGGCGGTCGTAGGTCGGCGCGTAGCGTGGATCGAGGACGGCATCGTCGGCTCGGTTCGACCAAAAACACTCCAGACCGGCCGCCGCCGCGCCGAGGGCGTCGGTCCGGCTGCCGGCGACATGCAATATGTCGGCGGGTGAGAGGCCGAGCCGCTGCTGCGGCAGGCGATAGACGGCCGGATGCGGCTTGTAGCGGCCAGCATGCTCGGACGAGAAGACGTGATCGAAGGGGTCGCCAATGCGGCTGGCGACGGCCTTGAGCATGGCCTCGTCCCCGTTGGACAGGATGGCCGTCTGATAGCCGCGATCCTTGACCTCTCGCACGACGGATTCGGCCTCCGGCCACGGATTGATTTCATCCCACGCCGCGACCAGTTCCTCGCGTAAGTCGGGTGATGCTTCGAGGCGGTGCAGGCGGACGGCATAGTCGAAGGACTGCCGCGTCGCGTCGCGAAACGGGACCCGCTCGCCGTCGAGCGAGTTGCTGAGCTGCAGCCGCTCCATCTGCTTGTCCCGCCAGATGGCGAAAAACGCACGCGCGTCCGTCTCCGGCAGAGACAGACGGGATGCGACACGCGGCGCGATGCTGCCGGCAATGTCGAACAGCGCGCTGTAAACGTCGAAAGTAATCAGCTTTTTCACGCCGGTCTCCAGTCAGACATACGGTTGCCGGCGCGCGCATCGAACCTCGGGCAGGGCAGTTTCGGAAGGCCCGCGGCGATCATCGTTCGCGGGCGCCCTTGTCGGTGGCGCCGATCGTCGCCTCGTCGAAGGTCGACAGAAACCTCAGCTTGGCTTTTTGGACATGGCGGAAGAAGGTCTCCTGGGCCCGATCCGCGTTGCCGGAAGCCAAAGCCTCGACCATCTCGCGATGTTCTTTGTTCGACACCGACAGCCCCTTGGCTTGAACCAAGGTTCGCGCGCGGCACAGATGCAGCCGGTTGACCAGGCTGCGGTATTCGCCGACCAAGGTCCGGTTTCCGGCCGACGTCACGAGGTAGGAATGGAACTCCAGATTCATCGGATAATATGCGTCGAAGTCGCTCTTGGCTGCGATCTCGTCCATCCGCGTGAGGTAACTCTGGAGCCGACGCATCATGTCGTCGGTCACCCGCTCGGCGAGCAGTCGCCCCGCGAGGCCGAAGATCGCCGAGCGCAGATCGTAGATCTCCAGCGCTTCCTCGACGTGAATCTGGCGGACGAATACGCCACGATTGCGCACGACGTCGACGAAGCCCTTCGCATGGAGGCTGCGCATCGCTTCGCGCAAGGGACCCCGGCTCATGCCGAAACGGTTGGCCAGTTGAAACTCGTTCAAGCGCTCACCCGGCTGGAGCTCCCCGCCGAGAATCAGATGCTCGATCTGCTTCTCGACCGCACTGGCGAGCGAGGAGGTCTGAAGCGTGGTGAGTTCGTCTCTGGCTTGCGAAGCGTCCGTCACCGACATTGAGCGAGCCTTCCTGGATCGAAAGTGTTCCGAAGCTTCTACGTGAAATGTCATGCGATACGCAAAAGCTCTTGATCCAGCCGGAGCAAATCGGTGTGACGCAACGCCGGTCACATGTTCGCAGACGCCAACAACCCAAAACCGCGGCAAGCGGGAGCTTTGGACGAAGGACGGAACCCGGTTTTCAGATCGTTCCGATGCGCAATCAAAGTGCTAGAGCGCCCTTTTCTCGCACACCCGCGATGACCGCGTCGATCATGGCGCGTTGGGTTCCCGTGCCGCGGATGTCCGCCGTCCGCGTTTCGGCCCGCGACAGCGCGTGGTCGATCCCGCGTTTCATCAGCGCGGCGGCGTCGACGGTTGCCGGGTTGTCGCGGCGACGGCCGAGCCAGTCGAACAGCATCCGTGTCGATTCGATCATGGCGAAGGGATTGGCGATTCCCTTTCCGGCGATGTCCGGCGCCGAACCATGTGTGGCCTGCGCCATCGCGATCGCGCCGCGGCCGATGCACAGGCCGGGCGCCATGCCGAGCCCGCCGACGAGACCCGCCGCCTCGTCGGTCAGGATGTCGCCGAACATGTTGGTCGTCACCACGACGTCGAAGCTCTGTGGATCGCGGATCAGGCGCATCGCCATCGTGTCGACGATCACTTCGTCGACGGCAACGTCGGGAAAGTCTGCCGCCACCTCGTAGCAACTGTCCACGAACATGCCGCAGCCGAGCTTGAAGACGGTGTTCTTGTGAACGAGGGTCAGGCGCTTTAAGCGCGAGCGCGCGATCTCGAAGGCCGCGCGCGCGACCTTGCGGCTCCCCTCGCTGGTGATCACCCGAACCGAGATCGTCACGTCGTGTGTCGGGCGGAATTCTCCCGAACCCATGACCACGTTGCGGTCGGGCTGGAAGCCCTCGTTGTTTTCGCGCACGATGATGAGGTCGATGTCGTCATGCAGGCAGCCGATGCCCGGAAAGGAACGGGTCGGACGCACATTCGCGAACAGATCGAAATGCTTGCGCAGGATCGGATGCGGATTGATCGCCTCCGCGACCTTGGGATAGTCGCGATGGCCGATCGGCCCGAGAATCCAGCCATCGAGAGCGCCGAGCGTCTCCAGCGTTCCCTCCGGCATGGTGTGGCCGTGCGTGTCGAGCGCGCGACGCCCGATCGGAACCTCGGTCCATTCGATCGTCAATCCGGCCGTGTCGGCGGCAGCCCTGGCGATTTCGACCGCGGCCGGTACCACCTCGTGGCCGATGTCGTCGCCTTCCAGAATGCCGATCCTGAGCGCGTCTTTCCGGGGCGAGGGCGTCATTCGGCGGCCGTGGAAATCCGTTGAGCGGCTGCTTCCTCCGCCAAGTCCGCTGCTTCGCTCATGCTATCGATCGCCCAGGACATGTCCAGGATTCGGCGCGACTGCTCGGCGCCGACAACCAACTCGGCCTGATTGAGGAATTTCACGTTGAGCTGGTCGTCGGTGAGCGGGCGTTCGCGGCTGCCGATCGCGCGCTCGATCCGCTTGTGCAGCTTCGAGCCGTCATCGAACACGATGTCGATGTCGACCGAGGCTTCATGGCAGGCGGGGTCGGCGGTCGCGCTGACCCGGTCGCGAAGCGCGACGATGTCCGGCCGGCCGACCATGTCGTCGGTAAAGGCCGTGGGCGATCCATCCCCTTCAAGCAGCGCGCTCGCGGCGGCGTGATAGACGCTAAATTTGCCTTCCAGGCCGGTGCTCGGCGCGGTCTTGCCGGTCAGTTCGAGAACCAGCGGATGTGTCGTCAGGTGCACGGACCGAATGTCCTTGACCTTATCGCCGATCTCGCTTCGGATCTGCTGGCAACCGTCGATGGTCGGATGGATGACGATTCCGCAAGCGAAGGGCTTGTAGCTGTTCAGCGCGGCTTCCCATCGCGTGCCGAGGTCGTCGAGAATTTCGCCATAGTCCTGCTTGGTCGACAAGACGTTGGCGAAACCGCGCGGCGCCTCGATGCCCTGCAGCGAACTGTCGAACCCGGCCTCGGCCAGAAGGGCCGACATGGCCCCGTTCTGGGCAGCATGGCCGGGATGGAAGCTTTTCGTCATGGTGCCGAACATCTCGCGCAGGCCAGAGGACTGGGTGGCCGCCAGGCCAAGCGCCCACTGCATCTGGGTCTTGTTCAGGCCGATGGCGTGTCCGACCGCGGCTGCCGCGCCGAAAACCCCGGTCGTGCCGGTGATGTGCCAGCCGCGGTCGTAATGCTCGGGATAGACACAATTGCCGATCCGGCATTCGACCTCGATCCCGACCAGCATCGACGTGATCAAGGCGCGCCCGCTCATCGGCCGGGCTTCGCTCAAGGCCAAGAGGGCCGACGCCACCGGTCCGGCCGGATGGATGATCGTCTTCAGATGCGTGTCGTCGTAATCGAGAACATGCGACGAGATGCCGTTGACGAGCGCAGCATGCAGGACGTCCAGCTGTTCGCCACGTCCCAGGATCGTCGCAATGCGCGGGCCGGAAAAGGGATCGACGGCCCGAATGGCGGCGTCCACAGTCGGATGGGTTGCCCCGCCGACGGCGCAGCCGACCCAATTGACGAAAGTGCGCACGCCTTCACGGCGGACCTCTGGGGAAATGTCATCGTCTTTAACGGTGACGATCCATTCGGCGAGGGGGGCGGTGACGTGAGGAACAGGCATGAAAACTCCAGAAATCAGGCTGCGGTCGATCCTTCGCGCCCATGCGGTGGGACGATATCCAACTCCCATCGCGACATCGGCGAGCCTGGCGAAGGATGCGGCCAGGTGCTGGAACTGCCGCGACAGGCGTTCGTCGCTATAGAATGGCGATGGAAAAAATTGTCAACAGATGGCAATTTCGCGCGGCAGAATGGGCGGCAAGCGCGACCGTTTCCTGGCTCAGGCGCTGTCCGGGTTCCGGGCCAGGCGAAACGCCCTGCGTTCATCGGCGTCAAGTTGCGCGATCAGCCCGATCTCCCAATCCAGATAGCGGCGGGAGGATTCCAGATTGCCGTCGTGCCGGTCGTGGACGAAATCCAGGAAGTCGATCGCATCGGCATCGCTCGGGTCGTCGGGCGATGCGATTTGATGGCCGCCTTGGTCGACGAGTGCCGCGTGTCCTCCCTCGACGACGGCGACGTCTTCAACTCCCATGCCGCGCAGATCGCGCGCCACACCCCTGACGATGTCGTCGTCGTCCGCGACCAGCAAGATCGGCGTCGGTCCAGCCGTCGATACCACCCGATCGAGCCGCGCCCGCGTCGCCCAGACAGCGCCTTTGACATGATTGCGGCGAAAACTGCGGGAGGATCTGAGATCGAAAAGACGGGCTTCGTTCGCCCGCAGCTTTTCGAGTGCCGGGACCGCCGCGATCCGGAATATACCGCCCGATGCTGCCGCGGACGGAGCGTCCGGAGCGGGCAGGGCCCGCAGGTCGCCGTCGAGGAGAGCGATGAAGGGCTCGAAGCCGAGTTGCCGCAGCCAGAAGGCCGCCAGTCCGGCGCGGATACCGACATCATCGCACAGGACGATGCGCGCATGCCGGACGCCAACATATTGGTCGGTGGCCTGCACGATATGGCCGCTGGGAGCAGGGCGTGCGCATCGAACGGGATCGGCCGCCGCCTCGACCCCGGAGCGGACGTCGAAGACGACGGTCGTGCGGGAGGCGTCGCCGAGGAAGGACCGCACCGTCGCAGGGGAGGCGACCGGGATCTCCCATCGCTCGGCGAAGGCCGCGGCGCGCTTGCGTCCGGCGATGCGAGCCGCGCCATCGAGCGGCGGTAAGTGGTCGGCCTCGACGCCGCGTTCCAGATCAAGCCCGGCCAGGGCCCATCCCTGTGTACCGTTCCGCATGGCGAAGACCGGCGCCGGACAGCCCATCAACTCAAGACCGATGGCCCCGATAATCCCGCGCGTTCGTCCGGCACAGCCGACGATGACATTTCGGTCGTGCGTCCCGGCGAGGGCATCGACGCGATAGGCGAGCTCGCCATTCGGCATGCAGATGGCGCCGGGGACATGCATATTGGCGTATTCGGCGGGTGGGCGGCCATCGAATAGTGTCGCTGTTCCCGCCGCCTGCCATTTTTGGAGCGTGAGGGCGTCCACCTGTTGCGGCTGCCATTCGTGCTCGGCCAATTCGCCGAGCGTCTTGGACGGAACGTTGATGCCCTTGAAGAGCGTGTATCCGGCCGCCTGCCAGCCGGGCGCGCCGCCCTCGACGATCGCCAGATCGCGAAAGCCGAGCGCCGAGAGATGGCCGGCCGCGCGATCCGAAACACCATCGCCGGCATCGATCAGCAACACCGGAACGTCGCGGTTGGGGATCAGCGACGCGGCCAGCGTTTCGAGGCGGCTATAGGGGCAGGGGACCGCGAAGAGCGGATGCCCCTCGCCGAACTGGCCGGCCTCCCGCAGGTCGAGAAAGGCGATTTCGCCCTCCGCGTGAACGAGCGTCTTTGCGTCGACGGGATCGATGGTCCGGATCATTCCCGATGCGTCTCCGCTGCGCCTCATCCGGAGGGAACCGGCGCATCGGCCCGCAGGAGGCCCTCGGATCGCAGGTCGGACCAAAGCCCGGCGGGAATCGGGCGATGCATGAGCACGAGGTTGCGGTCGAGATGCGCGCAAGCGGCAACGCCCGGAATCACGGCGGCAACGCTCGGATGGGTCAGCGGAAACTGCAGCGCCGCGGCCGCCAGTGGCACGCCATGCGCCTTGCAGACGGTTTCGATCCGGCGCGTCCGTTCGAGGATTTCGGGCGGGGCGGGCTCGTAATCGTAGGTGGCGCCGGCTTTCGGTCCCGTCGCCAGGATGCCCGAGTTGAACGGACCCCCGATGACGATGGAGACATTCTCGCTCTGGCATCGCGGCAGGAACGTATCGAGCGCCGTCTGTTCCAGCAGCGTGTAACGCCCGGCGAGCAAAAAGACGTCCCAGCGGCCGTGGTCCATCGCCTCCTCGCAGACCTGCCATTCGTTGACGCCGAGCCCGATCGCCTTGATGTCGCCATTGCGCCGCAACTCGTCGAGCGCGCGGTAACCGCCCTCCATCGCTTCGCGGAACAGCGCCGGATGCGCCTCGGCGCCATGGGTCATCGCGCCGATGTCGTGCAAATAGAGGATGTCGACCCGGTCGATGCCCAGCCTTTGCAGACTGTCCTCGTGCGAGCGCATGACGCCGTCGTAGGAATAGTCGTAATCGGAGCGGAACGGGGCGGCGTCGATGAATTTCTCGCGGTCCGGATTGGGGCCTGGGTCCGGCCGGATCAACCGACCGACCTTGGTCGAGACGACGGCGTCACACCAAGGCAGCGAACGGAATGCGTCGCCGAAGCGCCGCTCCGAAAGGCCGAAGCCGTAATAGGGCGCGGTGTCGAAATAGCGCAGGCCGGCGTCCCACGCCGAGCGGATCAGCGCATGGGCCTCGTCGTCGGCCACCGGAGCGTAGAGATTTCCCAGCGGCGCCCCGCCGAAACCGAATTCGGTGACCTGGACGCCGCTGCGTCCGATCTCGCGAAGTGGAAATTGCAAGGTTTTATCCTCCTGGTGGGGTTGGGCTCGCGTCGCTCAGCGCGCGACATTGCCATTCGGGCGCGGGGAGGCAGGCCGCCGCGCCGTTGATCCGCGTTGGACGAGTTCTGACTTCAAGCGAATCTCCAGCGGTCGCCTGGCGGGATCCTCGATGAACCCCAGCATCATATCGGTGGCCGTGTCGATCATCTCGCCAATCGGCTGACGGATCGTGGTCAGTTCGTAAGCCGCGTTGGCGGTCACCGGGATGTCGTCAAATCCGACCACGGCGAGGTCGCCCGGCACGGCGAGGCCGAACTCGCGGCGCGCCACGTCCATGGCGGCCATCGCCATCAGGTCGTTCGCGGCATAGATGGCGTCGGGTCTTTCCGCGGCCGACAACAGCGCGCGCGCAGCGTCGAGTCCATCCGCATAGTTGAAATTGCCGATCGCGACGGCTGCGAGCTGCGCGCCGCGCACCGCGAGGCGATCTTCGAAGCCGCGCCGGCGCTCGCGGCTCGTCGTGGCAGCGGGAAGTCCGGCAAGGTAGGCAAGGCGGGTGTAGCCGGAATCGAGCAGCAGATCGGCGACGCGCGCGGACATCTCGACATTGTCGACGCTCACGGCGCCGACCGGCACTTCGTCGCCATGATCGGAAATCCCCTCCATGTCGGAATTGAACACCACGATCAGCGGAATGCCGAGTTTGGTATATTTTGCCGCCGCGCTGGGCGAAAGATCGTTGCTGAGAAAGAAGCAGCCGTCGACCCGGTATTCGATCATCGACGGCAGGGCGACCTTCAGATCGTTTTCCGCGTCGCCTGTATAGATCAGCGACTTGAGCCCTTCCTGTTGCAATCGCCGGGAAAGGCATTCGAGCGCCATGGCGATGAACGGATTGTCCAGACGCCCGGCGACGATGCCCATGATGCCGGAGCGCCGACGAACCATGCCGCGCACCAGCGCATTGCGATGGTAGCCGAGTTCCTTCGCCGCGCGCAGCACCTTGCGCCGGGTTTCGGGCGATACGCTGGCCCCTTCGGTCAAGGAGCGCGACACCGCCGATCGCGAGACGCCCGCATGACGGGCCACATCGAGAGCGGTCACGCGGCGGCGCGGAGAGGCAGGGGAACGAATGTCGCCGCTCATGCCGTCTCGATCGCACCCGTGATCAGTGCGGTCGCCTCCTCGGGAGAGCTTTCGGCGATGGGTTTGTCGGCGACCTTGCGGCCGCGCCGCAGCACCACCAGACGGTCGGCCACGGCGAAGACGTCGGGCATGCGGTGGCTGATCAGCACCACGGTCACGCCGCTGTCCCTGAGGCGTTTGATCAGGTCGAGCACCTGCGCGACCTGCCGCACGCTGATCGCGGCGGTGGGTTCGTCCATCATGACGATGCGGGAGTCCGACAGCCGTGTCCGGGCGATGGCCACCGCCTGGCGCTGACCACCCGACATCATGCGCACCTTATCGGCTGGCCGGGTCTCCGACTGCAATTCGGCGAAGATCTCGGCCGAACGCCGGGCCATGGCGCGATAATCGAGGATCGTGAACGGGCCGATGCGCCGCTTGAGTTCGCGGCCGAGAAACACGTTGTCGGCCGCCGTCAGATTGTCGCAAAGGGCGAGATCCTGATGGACCACTTCGATGCCTCGATCGCGGGCAGCGGCACTGTCGGCGAACCGCACGGTCTCGCCATTCATCCGGATTTCGCCTTCCGAGGGCTGGAAGTTGCCCGCGATGATCCGCACCAGCGTCGACTTGCCGGCACCATTGTCCCCCATCAGCCCCACGACCTCGCCGCGGCCCAGCGACAGATCGATATTCTCCAGCGCATGAATCGCGCCGAACCGCTTGGAGACGTTTACGAGTTCGAAGAGGGGCGCGTTCACTGGGCCAGCCTCCGGCCGGCGGCATACTGGTCGAGCGCCACGGCGGCGACGAGGATGACGCCGATGACGATCTGCTGGACAAAGGACGAGACATTGAGCAGCACCAGCCCGTTGGTCAGGACGCCGATCAACAGCGCGCCGACGACGGTGCCGAAAATGCCGCCGACGCCGCCGAACAGACTGGTGCCGCCGATCACCACCGCGGCGATGACAGTGAGTTCGAGGCCGAGCCCGGCGACGGCTTCGGCGGAGTTGAGGCGCGCCGAGAGCAGGAAGGCCGCGAGGGCGCAGAAGAACCCGCTGATGACATAGACCGACAGGACGATCCGCTTGGTCGGAACGCCGTTGAGTGCGGCCGCGCGGGCGTTGCCGCCGGTGGCGTACACATGCTTGCCGAAGGCGGTGTAGCGCAGCACCAGATGCGCCAGGATCGCGGCAACGAGGAAGATGATCACCGGGATGGGAACCATGCCGATGCGCCCCTGTCCCCACCAGGTGAACGCCGGTGAAAAGCCGGAGATCGGCCCGCCGCCGGAAAACAGCAGCGCGGCGCCGCGAAAGGCGGTGAGCCCGCCGAGGGTGACGACGAAGGGTGGCACCTTGAGCCGCGTTATGACCAGCCCCTGGAGCGCGCCGCCGGCGATCCCGACCGCCAGCGCCGCGGCGACCGCGAAGATCAGCGGGTTGCCCGCCGCGTCGGCAGCGGCGACAGCGAACCGGTCTTCAAGGCCGCCCTTCGAAACATAGGCGCCGACGAGGCCGGCCAGGGCCATGAGCGAGCCCACCGACAGGTCGATCCCTGCCGTGAGAATGACGAAGGTCATGCCGACAGCGATGAGGCCGGAGATCGAAACCTGCCTGAGCACGTTGAAGATGTTCAGCGGATGCAGGAAACGCGGCTCGAGGATCGCGAAAACAGCGATCAACAGCAGAAGGAACAGGGGCGCGGCATAGGTGGCTATGAATTCGACCGCATCGAACTGACGCTCCGGCGGTTTCGAGACCGCAGGCGAAGTCGCGTTGCTCATGATCACATCCCGGAAAGCGGCGAGAGGGCCGGGCAGGGGCCCGGCCCTCTCGACCCGTGAGGACTACTGGATCTCGCCGAGGCGTTCGGCCTTGTCGAGATTGTCCTTGGTGATCGCGATCGGCTGCAGCAGAATCAGGCTCTCCGGTTTCTTGTCGTCCCGAATATAGTCGACCATCGCCTGAAGCGCCGTGCTGCTCTGTCCGCCCGGAAATTGCTCTACCGTGGCGGCAAGGCCCCCGTCGCGGATCGAGGCCAGCGCTTCCGGCAGCGCGTCGAAGCCGAGGATCGGGACGCTCAAACCCCGTTCCTGGGTCACCTGAAGCGCCCCGAGCGCCATGTCGTCATTGGCCGCGACGATCGCATCCGGCGGACTGTCGAGACCGGCGAGGATCGCCTCGGTGACAGACGCGCCCTCTTCGCGGGCAAAATTGGCGGTCTGCTCGGCGACGAATTCATACTTATCGGACACCGGGTCGAGCACGTTGTGCAGACCCTTGTTGCGATCGATCGCGGGACTTGATCCGGGCTGGCCCTGGAGGTTCACGATCCGGGCGCCGTCCGGAAACAGCTCCATGATCAGCTTGCCCTGGGCTTCGCCGCCGATGACGTTGTCGGCGCCGACATGAGCCAGAATGCCCGGCACGCCCTCGACCCGGCGGTCGATGGTGACGACCGGAATGCCGGCGTCGACGGCCTGCTGCAACGCAGGAGCCATCGCCACCGAGTCGAGCGGGCTGATGATGATGCCGCCGACCCCGCGAATGATCGCCGCTTCCACGTCGCCGGTCTGCTTGGTGGTCTTGTTCTGCCCGTCGGTCGCGATCAGTTCGATGCCGCCGATCTCGGCGGCCTTCTTGGTGAGGGCGTCCTGCATATGCACGAAGAACGGAAATTCGAGCGCCGGCATCGACGAGGCGATCGTCACCTTTTCCTGCGCGTGCGCCGCCCCGAAGGCGCCTAGCAGCGACGCCGCGACGGCGCCCGCCAGCAGCGATTTCGACCAAAACAGTTTCATGATGTCCTCCCTCTCAGGCTCGCACCTGCCTCCCAGCATGTGCGCCCAACTTGTTATCGTTGAGGGTCGGTCGAAGTCTTGCGACCGCGCATGCGACCCAAGCCATTGCACACGTGTGCAGCGATGATACGCTATCGCTGGGCCAGGATTGGGTCAACGGCCGTGGAATCGGTTGCCCCGATGGCACTTGGTGGAGACGGGGCCGGACCGAACAAAGACGGTGTGGGGAAGAACAAGGAATGGCGACGGAACAGGCATTTCTTTCCTCAGACGATGCGCGCTTTGCGTCGTTCTTTCTGGCGGGCGCGACACTGGAGCGGATTGCGGAGGGCTTCATCTGGGCCGAAGGCCCAGTGTGGTTCGACGAGATCGCGGAGCTGCGGTTCTCGGACATTCCCAACAACCGGATGATGGCGTGGTCCGAGCAGGCCGGGCTGCGGGTCTTCCGCCAGCCGGCGCAGTGGACCAACGGTCATACTCGCGATCGCACCGGGGCGATGATTTCCTGCGAACATGGCGGGCGTTGCATCAGCCGCACGACGATGGATGGCGGCTATGAGGTGCTGGCCACCCATTGGCGGGGCAAACGCCTGAACTCGCCCAACGACGTCGTGGTCAAATCCGACGGCTCGATCTGGTTCACCGATCCGCCCTACGGCATCGTCTCCGACCATGAGGGCATCCGCGCCGAGAGCGAGATCGGCGGCAACCATGTCTACCGGATCGACCCGGCGCGCGGCGCGGTCGAGCGTGTCGCCGACGATTTCGACCGGCCCAACGGCCTCGCCTTCTCGCCCGACGAGACGACGCTTTATATCGCCGATTCCGGACGGGCGATGGGGCATGGCTTCGGTTCCGACGACAGACGCCCGCATCATGTGCGCGCGCTGGAGGTCGTCGACGGATGCCGGCTTGGCGCCAGCCGCGTTGTCGCCGACATCGACCGTGTGCCCGACGGGCTGCGCGTCGACACAGAGGGGCTGTTGTGGGTCTCGGCCGCCGACGGAATCCATTGTCTGACGCCGTCCGGCGCGCGGCTCGGCCGGATTCTGGTGCCGGAGGTCGTCGCCAATCTGACCTTCGGCGGTCCGGGTCGGTCGCGGCTGTTCATTTGCGCGACCAGTGCGATTTATGCAGTGGACACGACCCGATGTGGCGCGCAAATCTCATGAGGCTGGGAGAACATGAACAGCGATGAAGGGGACTTGACGGGACGACGGAGTTCAAACCGCCAAGGGAAGAGGCCATCGGAGGGGGAATGAAATCATGCTGAAGGGGATCGACCCGTTCTTGAATCCGGAGCTTCTCCAGGTGCTCGCGGCGATGGGGCATGGCGACGAGATCGTTTTGGTGGACGCCAATTTCCCGGCAGAATCGGTGGCGCGCGAGACCGTTCACGGGCTGGCGATCCGTGTCGACTGCGCCGTGCCGCGAGCGGTCGAGGCGGTGCTGAGCCTGTTGCCGATCGATAATTTCGAGCCGGGGGCGGTGCGCTGTATGGAGGTGGTCGGCGATCCTCAGGCGGTGCCCGAGGTGATCGCGGAGGCCGCCGTGTTTTTCGCGGCCGAGGGCGCCGACATCACCGGCGTCCCGCGCTTCGACTTTTATGACGAGGCCAAGCGGGCCTATGCCATCGTCCAGACCGCCGAGCGGCGGCTCTATGGCAACTTCATCATCCGCAAGGGTGTGATATCGCCGCCCGACAAGACGGCTTGAGGATGTCGGCATGAGCGCCCGCATCGACGCCCATTGCCATTTCTGGCGCCTGTCGCGCGGCGACTATGGCTGGCTGCAGTCGGGCGATCCGGCTCTCGCTTCGATCCGCCGCGACTTCGCGCCCGCCGATCTGCGCCCGCTATCAACGGCGGCGGGGATCGAACGCGTCGTCCTGGTGCAGGCCGCGCCGAGCGACGCCGAGACCGATTTCATGCTGGCGCTCGCCACAGACAACGCCGAGATCGCGGGCGTGGTCGGCTGGGCCGATCTCGCTTCGCCCGAGGCCGCCAAGCGGCTCGAAACGCTGGCGCAAAACCCGACGCTGAAATCCATCCGGCCGATGCTTCAGGACATCGCCGATCCGGACTGGTTGCTGACGGCGCCCGATACCGGGGCTCTGGATGCGCTCGACCGGCTCGGCCTTCGCTTTGACGCTCTGGTGCTGCCGGTGCATCTCGACCGGCTTCTGCGGTTCGCCGAACGCCGCCCCGACTTGCCGATCATCATCGATCATGCGGCCAAACCGGCCCTTGGCGCGGCTGCGGACGACCCAAGGCATGCGCTTTGGGAGGAGGGGATGGAAAGAATGGCGCGCGAGACGGACGCGGTCTGCAAGCTGTCGGGCCTGCTCACCGAAATGCGCCCCGATCAGCGGGAAAGCGAAGCGGTCGCGCTCGCCGTTCTGCGCCCGGTCCTCGACAAGCTGCTTGGCTGGTTTGGCCCCCAGCGCCTGATCTGGGGCTCTGACTGGCCGGTGCTGACCTTGGCCGCACCGCACGAAGGATGGGTTCGGATCACTGACGCGCTGCTGGAGCCGCTTTCTTCCGACGAGCGGGCCGCCATTCTCGGTGATAACGCCGTGACCTTCTACGGACTGGGCGAGGCCGCCGCATGACCGCGCTTGTCCAGATGACCGGAATCGAAAAGCGCTTCCCCGGCGTGCATGCCCTGAAGGATGTGCATCTCGAAATTCTGCCGGGCGAGGTTCACGCCGTGATGGGCGAGAATGGCGCCGGCAAGTCGACGCTGATGAAGATCCTCTCCGGGATCTACCCGAGGGACGGCGGCGAGATCGAGGTCGAGGGCAATGCGGTCGAGATCGACGGTCCGCGCGCGGCGCAGGATCTCGGCATCGGCATCATCCATCAGGAACTCAGCCTGATGAACGATCTGACGATCGCGCAGAACATCTTCATCGGGCGCGAGCCGCGCCGCCGCTTCGGCCGACTCGACGAGGCAGCGCTGAACCGGCAGGCCGCCGACATCTTCGCCGGGATGAACCTCAAGCTCGACCCGCGCACCAAGGTCGAGCGTCTCACCATCGCCAAGCAGCAGATGGTCGAAATCGCCAAGGCACTGTCGTTTCGCTCGCGCATCCTGATCATGGACGAGCCGACGGCAGCGCTTAACGATGTCGAGATCGAGGAGCTGTTCATCATCATCCGGCGGTTGAAGGCCGAAGGGGTCGGCATCGTCTACATCTCGCACAAGATGGATGAGTTGAAGCGGATCGCCGACCGGGTAACGGTGATGCGCGACGGCGAGACGGTCGGAACCGTCTCCGCAGCCGACACACCGGTCAGCCGTATCATCGCGATGATGGTCGGCCGCGCCCTCAGCGACGAGGCGGCGGCACAGCCGGATTTGTCCGCCGCCAAGATCGCGCTGGAAGTGCGCGGGCTTAGCCGCGGCCGGGAGATTCGCGACGTCAGCTTTGCCGTGAAGAAGGGGGAAATTCTCGGTTTTGCCGGACTGATGGGCGCCGGCCGCACCGAGGTGGCGCGGGCGATCTTCGGCGCCGATCCGCGCGATTGCGGCGACATCCTGGTGCATGGGCGGACGTGCTCCATTCGCAGTCCGGCCGACGCCGTCAAGGCGGGGATCGGTTACCTCTCCGAGGACCGCAAGCATTTCGGGCTGGCGGTGTCCATGGACGTGCGCGCCAATATCGCCATCGCGAGCCTCGATCGTTTCACCAGCCGCGCCGGAATGCTCGACGAGAACGGAATGGGGGAGGCCGCGCGCCGCTATATCGACCGGCTCGGCATCCGCACGCCCTCCGACCGGCAGGAGGTGCGGCTTCTGTCCGGCGGCAACCAGCAGAAGGTGGTCATCGCCAAATGGCTGCTGCGCGATTGCGACATCCTGATTTTTGACGAGCCGACACGCGGCATCGATGTCGGCGCCAAGAGCGAGATCTACAAGCTCCTGAACAGCCTTGCCGAACAAGGGCGCGCGATCATCGTGATCTCGTCCGAATTGCCGGAAATTCTGCGACTTAGCCACCGGATCGCGGTGATGTGCGAGGGGCGGCTGACCGGCATTCTGCCCGGCGGTTCCGGCACCAGCCAGGAGGACATCATGCGCCTCGCGACGATGCGCGAGAGCGCGATGGAACCAGTGGGAGAACATGCATGACCACGGTCGACGCTGCGCGGCCGGGCCTTGCCGCCCGCCTTCTGAATACCGGCGCGCATCAAAAGCTGCTGGCCTTCGCCAGTCTGGTTCTTCTCCTCATCGGCTTTTCGCTCGCCTCGCCGAATTTCATGCAGATGACCAATATCATCGCCATCCTGCAGGCGACCTCGGTCAACGGCGTGCTGGCGGTCGGTGTCACGCTGGTCATCATCACCGGCGGCATCGACCTTTCGGTCGGAACGCTGATGACGTTTTGCGCAGTCATCGCCGGCGTGGTGCTGACCTATTGGGGGCTGCCGCTGCCGCTGGGCATCATCGCCGCAATCGGCGCCGGCGCGCTGAGCGGACTCCTCTCCGGCACCTTTGTCGCCAAGATGAAGATTCCTCCCTTCATCGCCACGCTCGGCATGATGCTGATGTTGAAGGGGCTTTCCCTGGTGATCTCGGGAACGCGGCCGATCTATTTCAACGACACGCCGGGCTTCACCGAGATCTCCCGCGGTTCGCTGATCGGCGACCTTATTCCCGCTCTGCCGATCCCGAACGGCGTGCTGATCCTGTTCCTGACCGCCTTCTCCGTCAGCTACATTCTGGAGCGGACGGTTCTCGGCCGATACACCTTCGCGCTCGGCTCCAACGAGGAGTCGGTCCGGCTGTCGGGCGTCAACACCGACGCCTGGAAGATGGCGATCTATGCTCTGTCCGGGGGGATCTGCGGCATCGCCGGACTGCTCATCGCTTCGCGTCTCAACTCGGCCCAGCCGGCGCTCGGCCTCGGCTACGAACTGGAGGCGATCGCCGCCGTCGTGATCGGCGGCACGTCGCTGTCGGGCGGGCGCGGCACCATCCTCGGCACGCTGATCGGCGCGCTGATCATGGCCGTGCTCACCAACGGCCTGCGCATTCTGTCGGTGGCGCAGGAATGGCAGACGGTGGTCACCGGCGCGATCATCATCCTGGCGGTCTATGCCGACATGATGCGTCGCCGCCGGATATAGCGAAGCCGACAACAACCAAGAGGGCGAACCGCGCCCCGACGACATCACCCAGCAAGCAAACGCAACCCGGAGGAAAAATCATGTTCACCAGACGAGTCATTCTCGGCGTGATCAGCGCCGCAGCCCTCTTGGCCGCAGGCGGAGCAGCCACGGCGCAGGAAAAGATGTATGTACCGCTGATCTCGAAGGGCTTCCAGCATCAGTTCTGGCAGGCGGTCAAGGCGGCCGAAGAGCTTGGCGTCGAGGTCAGCTTCGAGGGTCCGGACAACGAAACCATGGTCGACCGCCAGATCGACATGCTGTCGGCCGCGCTGGCGAAGAAGCCGGACGCGATCGGCTTCGCGGCGCTCGATAGCCAGGCGGCGATTCCGCTTCTGCAACAGGCGAAGGATGCTGGTATCCCGGTTATCGCCTTCGACTCCGGCGTCGACAGCGATATTCCGATGGCGACCGCTTCGACCGACAACGTCGCCGCCGCGGCGCTCGCGGCCGACAAAATGGCGGAATTGATCGGTGACAAGGGCAAGGTCGCGGTCGTCGCGCATGACCAGACCAGCCGCACCGGCATCGACCGCGTCGAGGGCTTCAGCAACCGGATCAAGGAGGCGCATCCCGACATCGAGATCGTCTCGGTACAATACGGTGGTGGCGATCAGCTCGAGTCGACCGAGATCACCAAGTCGATCCTGCAGGCCAACCCCGACCTCGCCGGTATCTTCGGCGCCAATGAGGGATCGGCCATCGGGGTTCTCAACGGCAAGCGCGAGATGGGCCGGGACGAGGTCGTGGTGATCGGGTACGATTCCGGCGCGGCTCAGAAAGAGGCCGTGCGCGATGGATCGATGGCGGGTGCTATTACCCAGAATCCGGTCGGCATCGGCTACGAGACGGTGAAGGCGGCCGTCGCAGCCGCCAAGGGCGAGACCGTCGAGAAGAATATCGACACCGGCTTCTTCTACTATGACAAGGCGACCATCGACGATCCGGAGATCGCCGCGGTTCTCTACGACTAAGTTGGATGCCGGACCGCTCCGCGAGGCCGTGAGTCCTTGCGGAGCGGTGAAGCATACACCGAACTGGTGGGCTGCCGTCGCGATCTATGTCCCGGCGGCAGCCAACCGCGCCAGCGTCGCTTCATCCATATTGCCACTGCAATAGTGTTGGAGCGCCAGAGCGAACGGACTTCCCTCCGCTTCGACGGCCTGTGCGAACAGGGTCATGGAGGAGCGGAATTTCATGTCGTCGGGCGAGCCGAAGATGGCGCGGAGGGTGCGGTCCCGCACTCCCAGTACCGTTTGCGTGCAAAGGATGAGCCGCGGTCCGAGGATAGGATCGGCCAGATAGGCGCGTGCCTCGTCGAGCGAGCCGATGCCGTAGAATTCAGCCATCGACGAACGCCCCAGGCCGCGCAATTGCGGGAAGATGAACCACATCCAGTGGCCGCACTTTTGTCCCGCGCTCAGCTCGTCGACGACAGTGTCGAAGACCGGCGCCTGAGCCCTTACGAAGCGCGCGAGATCGAAGGGGGCGGTGGCTTCCACGGGTTGCTCCCTGGTTCGGCGTCGAATTCCATCCGGTCGGCGCCTGCAATCTCGCATCAATGAAGGTCTTGGGAAAGAACGCCCTTGGGCGCCCTTTTCACCGACAAGATCGACGGCGGGCCCGTTTTGCGACATTCTGCCTGGAACTCGTCGCGGTCGTCCTAGCGCGGGGCGCCCGAATGCCGCGAGTGCGACGCGTAAAGGAGCCGATCATGCGCTGCTTCACGGTTCTCGGTCCGGCAGGTGCCGGGAAAACCACACTCGTCAATCGGCTCGCCGGGCCCCAAGCTGTGGGCGAGCGCTTCGAGACCCGTGACGGTCTCGGCATCGTTTCCTTCGCCTTCATGGACGAGCCGTGGTGCGCCATCGACTGCCCGGGGGACATCGAGACCCTGCCGCAAGCGCGCGCAGCCTTGCTGGCCAGCGATGCGGCGGTGATCGTCGTTTCGCCCGATCCCGAGGCCGCCGTGCTCACGGCGCCGTTCTTCCGGGCAGTGGAGGCATCGGGCACGCCCTGTCTCGTCTTCGTCAACCGGATCGATGAAACTCGCGCCCGACTGCGCGACATCGTGGCCGGGCTGCAGGATTATTGCAGCCACCCGATCGTGCTTCGCCAGATCCCGATCCGCGACGGCGAGAAGGTCGTCGGCGCGGTCGATCTCGTCTCCGAGCGCGCCTGGCGCTACCAGGAGGGAGGACCGTCCGCTCTGGTCGAGGTTCCCGAGAGTGCCGTGGCGCGTGAGCATGAGGCGCGGGCGGAGCTGCTGGAGAACCTATCCGAATTCGACGATTGGTTGCTCGAGGAGATCGTTGAGGACCGCGAACCGGCGACAGGCGCCCTCTATGCGATCTGCTGCCGGGCTCTGGCCGAGAGCCGCGCGAACCCGGCGCTGATCGGCTCCGCGCTGCATGGTGCAGGTGTCGTTCGGCTGATGAAGTTGCTGCGCCATGAGGCCCCTTCCGTCGATGCACTGCGGCAGCGGCTGGTCGGCGGATCGGAAGCGGGGGAGGCGGGGCCGATGGCGGTCACGTTTCACGCCCAGTACCGAAAGCATCTCGGCAAGGAGAAAATTCTTCGGGCGCTTGTCGACGGGATGAGCGCCGGGGCCTCGCTCGCCGGCGGAAATCTGGGCGCGCTCATGCAGGTGGGGATAGGCAAACCGGCGCCGTCGCCGCTGCCGGTCGGTGGTATCGCCTTGGCGCTCAAGTCGGATCACCTTGCCGCTAGCCGGCTGCTCTTCGCCGACCGGAGCGGCGATCCGCCCGGCTGGGCCTGCTCACCGGAACCGATGTTCGTGCGCAGCCTCGCGCCAGAGAACGATCGCGACCAGGCCAAGCTTTCCTTGGCCCTTACCCGCATCGCCGAGGACGATCCGGGCTTGGCGGTGGGCCAGGAGGGGGCGACGGGCGCGCTTGTCGTGCATCTCCAGGGGCCGATGCACCTTCGCCGCGTCCTCGGCATGCTGGCAGAGGAGTTCGGCGTGAAGGCCTCGGACCACGCGCCCGACGGCGTCTGGCGCGAAACGATCAGCCGACCGGCCAGCATCCACCATCGCCATCGCAAGCAGACCGGCGGCGCGGGGCAGTTCGCCGACGTCAAATTGACCGTGCGGCCAAACCGGCGGGGAGGCGGCTTCAGCTTCGACGAAACGGTGAAGGGCGGTGCCGTGCCGCGAAACTACATCCCTTCGATCGAGGCGGGAGCACGGGACGCGCTGGCGTCAGGGCCGCTCGGCTTTCCCGTGGTCGACATCGCCGTGACGCTGACCGATGGGCAATACCATGCGGTGGACAGCTCGGACTTCGCCTTTCGCGCGGCGGGGCGAGCGGCGGTCGCCGAGGCGCTGACGGAGGCGGTCCCGATGTTGCTGCAGCCGATCCATGAGGCCGCTATCCACGCGCCCGCCCTTTATACCGGCGCGCTCGTCGCGATGATCTCGTCGCTGAAGGGGCGCGTGCTGGGCTTCGAACCGAATCCGGACGCACGCGGCTGGGATCTGCTGCGTACGCGACTTCCCGCCGTCGCGTTGGAGGAACTGGGGCAGGCGCTCCGATCAGCGACCCAGGGCATCGGCTGGTTCGAAAGCGCCTTCGACCACTATGAGGAGGTTTACGGTCGCGATGCCGACCGCATCATCGCGGCGCACGGCGGCGCCCGTGGCGAAAGGGTAGCCGCAAGGTAGCCGCGTCGCCGTTGTTGGTCCAAACCGGTCGGGTCGAACCCATGCGTTACCCAGCGGCCCTCGCGACAGGCAATTCGATGACGAACCGCGCGCCACCTGGCGCGTCGGCCAACCAGACGTGTCCGCCGTGCCGCTCGACGATTTCGCGCACGATGGCGAGGCCGAGTCCGCAGCCTTCCACCCCGTCGTCGACACCGCGCTGGAACCGCTCGAAGACGCGGTCTCGTTGGTCCGCTGGGACGCCCGGCCCGTCATCTTCGACGGCCAGACGAACAATTCCCGGCTCGAATCGGACCGCGACCCGGACAGCACCGCCGTCCCGGCATCCGTATCGGATGGCGTTATCGAGAAGGTTCTCGAGGGCCTCGCCGAGCAACACCGGATCGCCTCGTATCAGGACCGGTTCCCCCGCCACGTCCAGCGACACGTCGATTCCACGCAGCAATGCGGCAGCCGCTCGTCCGCGCAATATGTCGGCGGCCAGTTTCGCGAGTTCGATTTTTCCCTCGCTCGATCCGGGCGGGAGGCCGCGCGCCCGTTCCAAGGATAGCAGTTGCTGGGTCAGGCGTGCGGTACGCCGGGCCGCTTCGGCGACCTCCGAGACGCGTCCGCGCAAATCCGCGTCCGGCGGTGCCGCCTCGGCCGCCTCGGCTTGGGCGAGGATCGCCGCAATTGGGTTCCGCAGCTGGTGCGCCGCGTTGGAAATGAAGGCGTCCCGCGCCGCGAAGGCGTCGGAGAGCTGCCGGAAGAGCGCATTCATGGCCCGCACGAGGCTCTTGACCTCGCGCGGCACAGTTCGCCGGATCGGGCTCAGATCGTCCTGCGAACGGCGCTCGACGGCTTCGCGCAATTGCAGCAACGGCCGCAAGCCGAAATTGATGCCAAACCAGACGAAGGCGCCCGCAGCGACGATTACCACTGCCATGAGGGTCGACGCCTCCATAGCCAGTTGCAAGCTCAGCGCGTCGCGCTGGCGGACGGTCTGCCAGACCTTGACCGTCACCCAACCGCCGAATTGCGGTTCGGAGATGAATTCGCGGAGAATGACCGCCCGAACGGGCGCGTCGAAATATTCCGCGTCGAAGAAGGCGGGAACGCCGCTTGCGATTTCTTCGGTTCCCGGTTGCGGCGGCGAGTTGGTATATCCCGTGACGAAGCGTCCGCCGGGGCCGGTGACTTCGTAATAGATGGCGTCGCCAAGCGTTTGGGTCAGCGATTCCAACAGTTGCTCGGACAGGAGATCGCCTTCGCTGAGGACGACGTCGCGGGAAATCGCCAATGCGACGGCGAGGAGAGTATTGTCGTAGAGGGTCTGCGACGTCCGCTCGGCCATCACATAGCGAGCCACGGCGGCGAAGCCGGCGACGACGACCAGTGGCAAGACGATCAGCAGGAACAGCCGAGAGCGCAGCGAGCGGTTCATTGCTGCCCGTCATTGCCGGCATCAAGCATGTAGCCCACCCCGCGAGCCGTGCGGATTTCGACGCCGGTCTCGCGCAGCTTGCGTCGGAGCCGCGACACCGCCAGTTCCACCGCGTTCGGTTCGATCTCGGAACCGACGCCATACAACGCCTCGCCGATTTGCTCTTTCGCGATCACACGCCCCAGATTTTGCAGCAGATACTCGAACAGCGCGAGTTCGCGCCGCGCGAGGTCGATCGGGCTCTGCGGCCCGAACAGCTGCCGCGCCCCGTGGTCGAACCGGAGCCGGCCGAGCGTTTCCTCGACGGGCCGCAAGCCCGGTAGCCGCCGTGCAAGCGCACGCAGTCTGGCGATTAGCTCGGCCATGTCGAATGGCTTGACCAGATAGTCGTCGGCGCCGGCGTCCAGCCCGGTGATCCGATCGCTTGTCTCGCCCCGCGCCGTCAGCATCAGCACCGGCGTGGAATCCCCGCGTTGCCGCAATGCCCGGACCAGATCGAAGCCGCTCAGCCCCGGCAGGTTGACATCGACGATCGCGACGTCGGCGCCTTGGGTGGCGAGATAAGTGGCACCATCGCTGCCGTCCAAAAGGCAGTCCACGGCATGTCCGAGATCGCGCAGCGCCGTGGCGATTCCGCGCGCCAGGCTCTCATTGTCTTCGATCAATACAATTCGCATGGTCCTCCGGCCCTTGACAGGGTTCAGACAGGTTGCGCGGATAAACAGGCCCGGATCAAGCTGGCCCCGCGATTTCGACGACGCCGGCAGATCTATGGGAGAGGAGACGCGGAGCGCGGGATACCGTCATCTGCTCTCGACGATCAATGCAACGGTCTGGGAGGACCCAATGACACTTAACAGTTTCACGCGCCGCGCGACGCTGGCGATCGCGGCTTCACTCGCCGCGCTCACCGTTGCGGGGCCGGCTTCGGCTGAGGTTTCGTTCGAGGGCAAGACCATCGAATGGATCATCCCGTTCTCGCCGGGTGGCGGTTCGGACACCTGGGCGCGGTTCAACGCGCCGTTCTTCTCCAAATATCTGCCCGGCAACCCCACGGTTGTCGTGGTCAACGAGCCGGGCGGTGGTTCGACCAAGGGCACCAACCTCTTCGCCAGCCGCGCAAAGCCGGACGGCCTGACCATCCTCGGCACGTCGGGCTCGACCCAGTTCCCGTATCTTCTGGGCGATCCGCGCGTCCGCTATGAATACAAGGAGTGGAAGATCGTCATGGCCGCGCCGACCGGGGGCGTCGTCTATGCCTCTCCCGAACTGGTTCCGACAGCGGATGACATCGGCAATCTGAAGGACCAGAAGCTGGTTTATGCGAGCCAGGGCGCCACCTCGCTCGATCTGGTTCCGCTGCTCGGTTTCAAGATGATGGGCCTCGACGTCCAGCATGTCTTCGGCTTCAAGGGCCGTGGCGACGGACGCCTCGCCTTCGAGCGCGGCGAGGTCAACATCGATTACCAGACGTCCTCGGCCTATCTGAAGAACGTGCAGCCGCTGGTCGACGAGGGAAAGGCGGTTCCGCTGTTCTCCTGGGGCGCGCTGGACGAGGACGGCAATCTCGTCCGCGATCCGACCTTTCCCGACCTGCCGCATTTCGGTGAAGCCTACGAAATGCTGACCGGAAAAGCGCCTTCGGGTCCGGAGTTCGATGCCTATTTCGCCTTCTTCACCGCCGGTTTTCCGGCTCAGAAGATGGTATTCCTGCCCAAGGATACGCCGCAGGACATCGTCGCCGCCTATCAGGACGCCGTGACCCAGATGAAGGCCGATCCCGAATACCAGTCGGCCAAGGAGCCGGTCCTGGGCACCTACGAGCAGGTCACCGGCAAGCCGGCGCAGGCATTGTACGACAAAGGTACGACGATCTCGCCCGAGTTGCGCAGCCAGGTCGTCGACATGCTGGGCACGGAATACAACGTCAAGCTGAGCGACGACTGACCCCCTGATGTGATGTGGTGGGCGGCTCGCAGGGGCCGCCCGCTACGAGTCTGGAGCATCGGANGGTCGTCGACATGCTGGGCACGGAATACAACGTCAAGCTGAGCGACGACTGACCCCCTGATGTGATGTGGTGGGCGGCTCGCAGGGGCCGCCCGCTACGAGTCTGGAGCATCGGACCAAAAAGTGGAATCCGGTTTTTGGATAATTTCGATGCTCAATCAAAGTGTTAGAGCGTCCTTTGTGCGTTCGAATGGACGCACGGCGCTCTAACGCGGCGCTGGGAGGTCACCGCCATGTTCGACGTCTTCGTTTCGGCACTCGCCGAACTCCTGACGTGGCAGCATATGTTCTACATGGTGCTCGGGGTGTTGCTCGGCCTGTCGATCGGCGTCTTCCCCGGCCTCGGCGGCATCGCCGGGTTGTCGCTGCTGATCCCGTTTCTCTACGGTATGGACTCGGTCACCGCGTTGGCCATGCTGATCGGCCTGATCGCGGTCATCCCGACCTCGGACACCTTCGCGTCGGTCCTCATGGGCATTCCCGGATCCAGCGCCAGCCAGGCCACCGTGCTCGACGGCTTTCCGCTGGCCAAGCAGGGCCAGGCCGCACGGGCGCTCTCGGCCGCCTTCGTCTCCTCGCTCTTCGGCGGCCTGTTCGGGGCTGTCGTCCTGACCGGATTCGTCTTGATCGCACGGCCGATCATCCTCGCATTCGGCTCCGCCGAGCTGTTCATGCTGTCGTTGTTCGGCCTTTCCATGGTCGGCGTGCTCGCCGGCCGCAGTCTTGCCAAGGGGCTGGCGGCCTGCGGGATCGGGCTGGTGCTCGGCTCCGTCGGTGGCGCGCCCGCCACCGGCGAATTCCGGATGATCCTGGACTTCGACTATCTCTACGACGGCGTGCCGCTGGTCGTGGTCGGCCTTGGGCTCTTCGCCTTTCCAGAGATCGCCGAATTGCTGCGCCGCAATCAATCGATCACCGGTGGGGTCGCTCTCGGCGCTGGATGGTTCGAGGGCGTCCGCGATTGGATGCGCCACTGGTTCCTTAGCCTGCGTTGCGCCGGCATCGGCTGCATCATCGGCGCGATCCCCGGCCTCGGCGGATCGGTGGTGGACTGGATCGCCTACGGTCATGCGGTGCAGACGACCAAGGACACCTCGCGATTTGGCCACGGCGATATTCGCGGCGTGATCGCTCCGGAAAGCGCCAACAACGCCAAGGAGGGCGGTGCGCTGCTGCCTACGCTGCTTTTCGGTATTCCCGGATCCGGGTCGATGGCGGTGTTTCTCGGCGGCATGGTGCTGATCGGCATCGAGCCTGGCCCCTCGATGGTCACCTCCGATCTGAACATCACCTATTCGATTATCTGGTCGCTTGCCCTTGCCAATGTCATCGGCGCGGGGCTGTGTATCGCACTGGCGCAGCCGATCTCGCGGCTGACGACGATTCCGTTTCCGCTGCTCGCCCCGTTCATGATCGCGGTGATTTCCTTCGCCGCCTTTCAGGCGACGCGCGACCTGGCCGATCTGGTGGCGCTACTGGTGCTCGGCGTGCTTGGCGTCCTGATGAAGCGGTTCGGCTGGCCGCGTCCGGCGATGCTGATCGGCTTCGTGCTGGCGCCGCAGGCCGAGACCTACCTCTACCAGGCAGTGCAGTTCTACGGCTGGGAGTTCCTGAGCCGTCCCGGCGTCTTGATCATCGGCGCGCTGACGGCGCTGTCGATCTGGTTCGGCGTGCGCAACCGCGTCGACGACACCGGCGCCCCGGCTCCGGCAGGTGCCTCCGAGACCGCCGTCTCGGTTTCGGGGCGCGCGCCGTTGGCCGACCGCGGGCCGCAGATCGCGTTTGCCGCCCTCGTCGTCGCGATCTTTGCCTATGCGATCTGGGATGCGGCCGGGCAATCCTTCCTCGGGGCGGTCTTCCCGATGGGCAGCGCGGCTGTCGCCGGTCTGTTCGCGTTGCTGCTGCTCGGGGTGCTCGTGCTCGGCGAGAATGCCAATCCGGCGATCTTCGATCACGAGGTCCACGGCGATCATGTCGGCGCGGACGATATTCGCAGTCCTTGGGCCGGAGCGCTCTGGATCGCGGCGTTGGTCGCCATCACCGCCCTGATCGGATTCTGGTTGGGCGCGCTGGTCTTCTTCCTGGTGTTTCTGCGGGTGCGGGCGCAAGCCGGCTGGACGCGCACACTGCTCCTGACGGCGGTGGCGATGGTCTTCTTCACCTTCCTGGCCAACGCCCTGTCGCTTAATTTCCCGAGCGGATGGCTGCAATCGGCCGTCGATCTCCCTTGGCCTTTGAGGTAGCATCAATGCGGCAGACCGAAATCCCTTTCCTGTTCATGCGCGGCGGGACCTCTCGCGGCCCTTATATCGCGAGGCAGGATCTTCCCGAGGACCGCGAGTCACTGGCGCGGGTGCTGGTCGCGGCCGTGGGCTCCGGCCACAAGCTCAACATCGACGGAATCGGGGGCGGCGCGGCGGTGACCACCAAGGTCGCCATGCTGTCTCGGTCCGAAGACGACTGGGCCGAGGTAGATTACTTCTTCGCCCAGGTTTCGGTGCTCGACGGCCTGGTCGACTTCAAGCCGACCTGCGGCAACATCCTCTCCGGTGTCGGCCCCGCCGCGATCGAGATGGGGCTGGTCGGTATCAAGGGTCCGCAGACACCGGTGCGCATCCGGGCCGTCAATACCGAAGCGCGGATCGAAGCGATCGTGCAGACGCCGGACGGATTCGTCGAATATGATGGCGATGCGCGCATCGACGGCGTGCCGGGGACGGCGGCGCCGGTGACGCTCAATTTCATGGACGTGGTCGGGTCGACCTGTGGGGCGCTGCTGCCGACCGGCAATCTGCGCGACGTGATCGACGGGGTCGAGGTCACCTGCATGGACGTGGCGATGCCCATCGTCATCGCGCGCGCCGACGCGTTCGGCCTGACCGGCGAGGAGAGCGCCGAGGAACTCGACGCCAATCGCGACTTCTTTGCCCGTATGGAGCCGATCCGGCAGGAGGCCGGACGCCGGATGGGGCTCGGCGACGTGTCGAAATCGGTGATGCCGAAATTCGGCCTGCTCAGTAGCGCCCGTTCCGGTGGAACGATCTCGGCCCGCTACTTCATGCCCTGGAATTGTCATCCGTCGATGGCCGTCACCGGCGCCCAATGCCTCGCCTCGTGCGCCTTGGTCCCCGGGACCGTCGCCGACGGCCTGGCCGAGCGTCCGGTCGAAGGACCCGCCGTGGTCACGATCGAGCACGCCTCGGGAAACATCGAGGTCGCGGCCGATTTCACCCATGGGTCCGACGGTTTCGATCTGCGCTCGGCGGGGCTGCTGCGTACGGCGCGCCTATTGGCAAAGGGGCAACTGATGGTGCCCGGCGCGGTCTGGAGCCGCTGAGCCGACGAAGTGGCTATAGCTCTCGGATCGGCGTGCCGTCGCGCCAGGCGGCGACGGCCTCGACGGTGTCACCGTAGAACAGCCGCCAGGTTTCGTCGGTGACATAGCCAAGATGCGGCGTGGCGAGCAGGCGGTCGCCGAACTCGGCGAAGGCCGCGCGAAGCGGATCGTCCTGCGGAAGTGGCTCGGCGTCGAAGACATCAAGCCCGGCCTTGGCCGGTCGCCCGGCGCGCATTGCGGCAAGGAGCGCCGGCGTATCGACGATTCCGGCGCGGGATGTGTTGACGAAGACGGCGCCGTCTCGCATCGCGGCGAAAGCGTCCGATCCGATCAGGCGATCGGTCCGCGGCGAATGCACGAGGTGGACCGAAACCACGTCGCTTTCGCCCATCAGAGCCGCAAGCGATGGCGCATGAGGCACTCCGCATTCGGCGCAGCGCGCGTCTGTCAGGTTTTGCGACCAGGCGCTGACGCGCATTCCCAGACCCTGTGCCAACCGGGCGACCTGTGCGCCGACGGTCCCCAGGCCGATCAGGCCGAGCCGGAGGCCATCGAGGTCGCGCCCCGGCGGCCCCTGCCAGCCGCCCTCGCGTAGCCGCCCGGCTTCGCCGAAAAGGTTGCGCGACAGCGCCAGGATCAGAAGCAGCGTCAGTTCGGCCGTCGTGGTCTTGCGCGCCCGGGTGCCGCAGACCGTGATCCCGGCTGCCCGCGCCGCCTCGAGATCGATCGCATTGTTGCGCGCGCCGGTAGTCACGATCAGCGTCAGCGCCGGCAACGCTTTGATCACAGGGGCAGGGAAGGGGGTGCGCTCGCGCATCAGACAGAGCACGTCGAACGGACGGAGAGCGGCGACCAGCGCCTCGGTGGACGCAAAGGGCTCGGAAAACACCTCGATGCTGGCGCCGAGGCTGGCCCAGTCGGCATAGTCGAGCGCCGAGCCGGACCAGTCGTCGAGAATGGCGATTCTCATTCACGATCCTTCCATTTCAGGAAATGCGCCACGATCGGCGCGCCGGCGATCACCACCACGATGCGGGCGATGTGGTGGGTGACGACGAAGGCGAGATCCGCGCCGGCGATGATCGTCAGCATCGCCATTTCGGCCTGACCGCCCGGCGCGAAGGACAAGAGCGCCTCGACGGCCGGAGCAAAGCCCGCCAGCGCCACGGCTTCGGCGAAAATCGTCGCAACGACGCCGAGTAGTACGCAGAAAGCCGCGCCCGCCAGGACGTCGACCCGCAATTCGCGCCAGCTGACGCCGGTGTATTTCGCGCCGATCGAGGCACCGATGAAGAACTGCGCTGCGAGAATCGCCAGCGCCGGCGGGCGATGTTCGATGAGGCCGAGCAGACTGAAAACGGCCGTGACGACCAACGGCCCGATGATCGAGGCGCCGAACAATCCGATGCGTTCGCCACCCTTCCAGCCGACCAGGGCGGCAACCGCCATCAGGAGCAGTTCTCGTGCCGGAATTTCCGCCAGCGCAGCACCCGGCGCGTTGGTGAGCGGTTGACCGTAGATCGACGTCATCAGGAACGGGACGAGCGTGACGATCAGCAGAACCCGTGTGGCGTGGATGAGCGACAGGGCCCGAATGTCCGCGCCGGCCTCTTGGCCAAAGATCACCATGTCCTGAAATCCGCCGGGCATGGCGGCGTAGTAGGATGTCGGCCCGTCGAATCCGCAGACGCGGCGGAAGAACGGATACCCGATCAGTCCGATGATCAGGACGAACAGCGGCACGAGGGCGACGGAATAGGCCATGCCGGGGAGGCGGGTCAGAAGATCCGGCGTAATGGACGAGCCGACGGCCACGCCGAGCACCGTGCGCATCATGACGCCGACCTGACCGGAGTCGGCCAGCGTTGCCCCAACCATCGCCGCAGCGAGACAGGCAAACAGCGGACCCAGAAGGAACGGCAGGGGCATATCCGCCAGCCAGAACAGCACGACGCCAACAGCGGCGATGATCAGCGTGATCAACTGTTTGCGCAGCCGCGTGGGGCTTTTATGCCCCGGCACCGGCGGCTTCCTGTTCGATTGTCTTGCTCTCCTTGGCATAGCGAACCAGCGCCAGATACCGGTAGATGCCGTGCACAAACTTGCCATAGGGCAGGGTCAGGAACAGGGCCAGCACAAAGCCGAGGTGCACAGCCAGGAGCACCCCCATGGCCGGGGTCGCGCGCAGGAACAGCAGCATGAGCCCCGTCAGGCCGGTGAGGAACAGCATGGCGAGGAACGCCGTATCCATGCCGAACCGGCTACCATCCTGCAGCGCCTCGTCGCGGCGCAGTTTCGCTGCGAGAAGACCTGCGGGGCCGATCAACAACCCGATTCCGCCCAGCGTGCCGAGGATGACCGGCACGTCCCACCAGGGATAAGGGGCCACGCGCCCGAAGACGTAATGATAAAGCGTCGCGACCGATGTTGCGGCGAAGCAGAGCATGAACCCGTAGAAGGTCAGGTGGTGGTAGATTCGGCGGCGATCGGTTGGCGCCTCGTCCTCGTTCATGCAGCCCTCGCCGCCCCCGTCGAGATAACGCAAGGTGCCGGCGTCATGGGCCGCGCGAGCGAGCGCGGCCGGCTGGGCAAGCGTCGCGGCCGGCTCGCCGATGTCACGCCAGAAGTTGCGCGCGCCCATGCCCAGGGCAAAGATTGCGAAGAGGAAGACCGTGCCGAAGAGCAGCGCCATGGCGTTGTGCGGCATCAGCGCGTAGAAATTCTCGTCCGTGAGATGCGCCGTGAACAGGGCTGCCGGCGCGTTCCAGGCTACGAATCCAATCAGGAAGAGTGCGACCGATAGCGCCACCAGCAATGCCGCGACCAGGCCATGGCGGGCAAAGACCCCGCGAAACGCCTGTGGCCAAGCATATTGCTCGTAGGACTGGTTGCGGACTTCGGCGAGGACCTTGGGCACGTTGACCGCGAATTCATGCGGCGGAGAAAACTGGCAATCGTAATAGCAGGCGCCGCAGGAATGGCAGAGATTGGCCAGATAGTTGAGATCGCCGTCCTGGAAGTCGCGCCGCATCTCCATCGCCGGGAATACCGCGCACAGGCCTTCGCAGTAGCGGCAGGAGTTGCAAACCGTCATCAGCCGGTCGGCCTCGGCAAGGGCATCGGTCCTATGCATTGCGGGCAGCCTCCTGTCCGGCGATCCGCCCGAAGACGCTGCCGATGGTCATGCCGATACCGGCCGCGTAGCCTTGTCGGAGGACGTTGCCCGCCATGATCTCTCCCGCCGCGAACATGTTCGGCGCCGTCCGGCCGTCGGCCATCATCATCCGCGCCTGTTCGTTCACGCGCACGCCCAGATAGGTGAAGGTGATGCCGGGCCGCACCGGATAGGCATAGAAAGGCGCAGTCTCAATGCGCTGGGCCCAATTGGTCTTGTCGATTTCAAGGCCGCGCGTCCGGTTGCCGTCGAGCGTCGTATGGTCGAAGGGACGGCCGCCCTCGACCGCCGCATTGAACCTGGTGACGGTGTCTTGCAGCGCCTCCCGATCGAGGCCGAGCTTGTCCGCCAGTTCGCCGACCGATCCGGCCGTGACCGGCGGATACAGCGACGGCATGAACTTTTCCAGCGATGGGGCGTCGAAGATGATGTAGGCGATCTGATCGGGCTGCGCCGCGACCAGTCGTCCCCAGATCGCATAGCGCTTCGGCCAGATATCCTCGCCCTCGTCGTAGAAGCGGGCGCCATCCCGGTTGACGACGATGCCGAAGACGACGCAGTCGAGCCGCGTGATGATGCCGCCGTCGAATTTTGGCGCCCGCGCGTCGATCGCCACGGCGTGGCACTGGGTCGGATCGCCGATCTGTTCGACGCCCGCTTCAAGCAGCATGCGGATGATCGTTCCCTTGTTGTAGGGCGTGCCGCGGATGAGAAAGTTGTCCGCCTTGTCGCCCCAGCCTTCCTTCAGCCATTCGAGATTGGCTTCGAAACCGCCGGAGGCGGCAACGAAATTCGCCGCGACGACGCGATGCGCTCCCTTCGGCGTCGTGACAGTCGCGGATCGGAAGGCGCCGTCCTCGATTTCCAGCCCCGTCACCTCCGCATCGTAGGCGACCACGACGCCCAGCCGTTCCGCCGTCCGGTAGAGCGAATTCAGCATCGAACGACCGCCACCGAGAAAGAACGAATTGGTCCGCCCCAGGCTCAGCGTGCCGCCCAGGGAGGGTTGAAACCGCACTCCCTGTTCCTGGATCCAGTCCAGCATCGCCTTCGACTCGCGGATCATCAGGCGCGCCAACGTCTCGTCGGTGTTGCCCGCCGTCACCAGCATCAGATCGTCGAAGAATTCCGCCTCGCCATAGGGACCCGACAACGTCTCGGTCGCGGCATCGTGGGCGCAGCGCATGTTGCGGGTGTGCCGGGTGTTGCCGCCGCGGTAGAATTTCGGCGCTGCCTCCACCACCAGCACCGAACGCCCCTCCCGCCGGGCGGCGATCGCCGCGCAGAGGGCGGCGTTACCGCCGCCCGCCACGAGCACGTCCCAGCGCTTGTCCCAGTCCGCCATGGCTGCCCTAGTCCGTTAAAGTTGGCTTCGTATTTATTTGTATACGAAAAAACACAAGTTGCTACACTGGTCAACAGCCGCGTGCTATTCACAGCACCATCGGCGGCGCATTCAGAGAGGCGTAGTCATGGTTACAGGAGCAGCGTCACCAAGTTCCGGCGCGCGCGAAGGCAATCGGCAGGGCCTGTCGCAATATGTCTTCGACGCCTTGCGGGACGCTCTCCGTGCCGGCCAATACCGTCCCGGAGATCGGCTACGCGAGGAGGAAGTGGCGCATCGGCTCAAGGTCAGCCGAACGCCCGTCAGGGAAGCGTTCAGCCGCCTCTTGGCCAAGCGCCTGGTCGAGCCTGCGAGCGGCCGAGGGCTGGTCGTGCGCCGTCTCGGATCGGCGGAGGTGTTCGAACTCTACGCCATGCGGGAAATTCTCGAGGGCGCCGCCGCGCGTCTGTCGGCGCAGCATGGCGCACCGGCCGAGCACCAGGTGCTGGCCGACATCGGGCAGCGGTTCGCCGCTGTCGCCCCCGAAGCGAGCGACCTGGCCGCCGACCTCAACCATCGCTTCCACGATACGCTCTACGCCTCCGCCCGTAACCATTATCTCGATGCGGCGCTGCAGGAGATGCAGGACGCCATCGCCTTGCTTGGCCCCACGACCTACTCCGTTCCAGGCCGCCACGCCGAGGCTTGCCGGGAGCACACGGCGATCGTGGAAGCGGTCGCGGTGCGCGACGCGGATACGGCCGAACAGGTCGCGCGCGAGCATATCCGCCGGTCCTTGGCCGCCCGCGTCCTGCTGCTCCACGGCTAGAGCATCCGGCGAATAATTTGAATCGACGGGTTCCCATTTGATGTTCGGTTTGATTCTCTGTGAGCAGGAGGTGCTCTATGGGAAAGG